>PXDN01000247.1 GCA_003566375.1 Opitutia bacterium | reverse complement strand
CATTGCGGAATTGTTGGGTGAGCCCCCGGTTGAATGACCCCAGCATCTCCCGCGCCGCGCCTTTGTCAAAAGCATTTTCCGGGGCGGAAAACTTACCGCGGATCCCGGGGCGGGGGTGAGTCATAAAATAATTCTGAAACGGCCGGAAGCCCGTCTCCCCGGTTGACAGCCGGGCGGCAATCTTGCCATAACGAGCAATAATCTTTGGCCAAGTGGCCGCCACACCGTGAAAAAAGCCGACCGTTTCAAGTTGTTTTGCCGGATTCGCACAACCGTGATGAGCATTGTGGAATCGTTTCACGGGTTGAGGCAAATTCCCCGGCGCTTGCTGTTGCCCATACGCTACGCCATCTCGCGATTGCCCTACATCCCGCTGCACATCCGCAAATTTTTTTACCGCCCGGTCCAGTTTGTCAGAAGCCTGGGCCTTCCACTGCGGTTTGCCTTTTACCGGCTGCAATTTTTTCCCCGGTTCGTCAGGTTTGTTTTCCGGCGGTTAACCAGCTTGCCCACGAGATTGCGGCTGGCCTTCCGGTTTCGCGCTGAAAAAGTGCGCCGTGAGACCGTGGACAGCCTGCGCGGGCTTCCCGAGGATATGCGGCTGAGGAAACGCCAAATCCTCATCCGTTGGGCGCAAAAAACGACCAAAATCGGCGCCGTGGCCCTGGTCATCCTGGGGTCCGCGGGAGCGGTGGGCAAATGGGTGGCGCTGCCCATGTACCGGGACTGGCGGGAGGAAAAGCTCTTGGGAGACGCCCGGAGATTTTTGGATGAGGAGGACTACCGGGGCGCCATCCTGACCGTTCACCAAGTGCTGCGGGCCAACTACGGGAATCTCGAAGCGCACCGGCTCATGGTGAAGATCGGGGTGGCCTTGGACACCCCCGAATCGTTGGAATTTCAAGAACGGGTGGCCCGCATGGAACCGACCCGCGAAAACGTGCTGGCCTGGTCCCGCCTGGCCCTCGATCTTGGCCATGCCGACCAATCCCGCGAGGCCTTGGAGGCACTGCGGGCACTCGCGCCGGAGGACCCGGAATACTTTTTGCATCTGGCCGAGGACCACCGGTTGCGCAATCAGCCCGCCGAAGCGGCCGCGGTTTACGAACGACTGCTCGCCAAAAACCCCGGGCATGCCCGCGCCCGCTTCGAACTCGCCGCCGTGCGCGCCTCCAACCCGGTGGTCTTTTCCCAACTGCGCCGTTTCGCCGGCTTGGAACGCCTGACCGAAGATCCGGACGTTGGCCTGGAGGCCCGCCGAATGCTGGTTCTTTTGAAGGCTTCCGAGGAAGACTGGATGGACGCGCTTTATCACGCGGACAAACTGCTGGATCATCCGGATGCGGCCTTCTCCGAACGCGTGCTGTGCGGTCGGGTTTATGCGGCGGCCGGCTTTCCGCGCGGACGGGAATTGCTCCGCTCGCTCAAAGCCGAAGCGGCAGACGAAGTTGAGGACGTTTTCAATCTGGCCGGAGCCCTGATCGAGTCGGGAGAACATCATGCGGCGGAAAGTTGGCTCACCTCCCTGCCCGCGGAGATCAAAGCGGAATGGCAGGTGAAGTTTCGGTTGGCCGAATGCCTTGTGGCGCGGGAAGCCTGGCCGGAATTGGAATCGTCGCTGCGCAACGCCAACTGGGACGCGTTGGATTTCGCGCGGCACATGTTCATGCGGAGAGCATTGCTGGAAATCGGCCGCCCCGCCGCCGCCGAGGAGGAATGGCGGCTTGCCCTGGGCAAGGGAGCCGCCGACCCGAACGCCTTGCGGGGAATGTATCAACAAGTTCGCGACTGGGGTTGGGAAAGGGAAAGCCTCGACATCCTCCGCCGCCTGTTGGAGCGTCATCCCCGCGAGCGCTGGGCGGCGGTCGAATTGAACCAAAGGGCGCTGCAAACAGGGCGGACCGCCGAGTTGCGGGCTGTTTTCGAATTCCTTTACAAGGTTGACCCGTTGAATCTCAAAGCCCGCAACGATTTGGCCCGCATAAACCTGCTCCTCGGCCGGGATCTTTCCCGGGCGCACTCCATGGCCGAAGAAATGCACGCGCTGGCACCTTTGGATGCGGATTATGCCGCCACGGTCGCATTGTCCCGTCACCTGCGGGGGCGTCACGAGGAAGGAATCCAGGCATTGGAAACCATCGACCGGGCCAACCTCCGGGAACATCCGGCCGCCGGGCTTTATTACGGGATGCTGCTTTCCGCGGTTGGGCGACGGGAGGAGGCGCGGGAATTTTGGCATTTGGCGGATCAAGTCGCCCTGACGCCCGAGGAGCTGCGCCTTCTTTCCCAAGCCGGCGCGCCGGTTTTGGCCTCATCGTCCTGACTGGGCGCCGGGAGTGCCGTCGGCACAAACAGCCGAACAGGCGCTTTTCGTAAGTCTTCATTCTTCATTTTTTCATTCTTCATTGGCATCCGGTCCCGCCTCGTGGCGAGTCGGCGGGAAACCCGACTTCGGCTTTGCGCTTTCCCGGCTTTGGGGTAACCATTGCCTGGATTCCCGATCATGCCGATGCGTCGTTTAGCCATCCCGTGCGGACTGCTTCTTCTCATGGCGGCCGTTTTGTTTTGGCCGCCTGGGGAGAATCCGCGTCCCGTGGCAGAGCAAACCCCGCCCCACGTCCCGCCAACGGATCATGACATGGCCGTTGCGGGAAAAAACGCCTTCCGGTTCGTTCCGCCCGATGTACCGGTCCTGGCGGAACGGGTGACTCCCCTCTCCCATGGCGCGGTTTTCCGGGAACGGTTGGTGCGTCTGGAAAGCGAGCGCGTGCCGGTGCGGGTGGAGGAAACCTGGTCCGGTCCTCCGCACGAGGCGGATTCCCGACTGTTGCAACAGGAGGCGATGCTGGGAGACCGCGTTTTGCTGAGAACCCCGGCCGTTGCCGAATGGGAACGATTGGCCGGGAAAGCCAGCGCGCGCGGTTGGCTGTTGGAACAATCCCACCCGGGCTCCCGCGTCGCCCGCCTGCGCACGCCCGATCCCGGTTTGGATTCCGTTGCGGAAGCCGCCGCGCTCCTGACCAATTTGCCATTCGAGCCTCTCCAACACGCGCCGGACCACCTGCATTTTCCCATGGCCACCCCCAATGATCTTTTTTTCTCCTCACAATGGGCTTACCCCACCGTCAACGCCTCCGACGCCTGGGCGATCACCACCGGATCGGCGGAGATCGTGGTGGCCGTGATCGATACGGGAGCCGACTTGAGCCATCCTGATTTGGTCGGAAATTTATGGCAAAATCCCAATGAGAACCCCGGCAATTCGACCGATGATGACGGCAACGGTTTTGTGAACGACATGGTCGGTTGGGATTTTGTCCAATGGAACAATCAACCGAACGATCAGCATGGTCACGGAACCCATGTCGCCGGCATCATCGGCGCGGTCGGCAACAACAGCATCGGCATCGCGGGAGCGGCATGGACCGTTCGCCTGATTATTTTGCGGGTCGGCGACCAGTCCTTTTCCACCGAACGCATCATCAACGCGATCGACTACGCGACGGACCTGCGTGAAAACCGCGGCATACCCGTGGTCGCGACCAACAATTCCTACGGGGCGACCAGCCGGAACCCGTTTCTGGAAGAGGCGGTGAACCGTTCCCGCCAGGCCGGCATTGCCTTTGTGGCGGCGGCTGGAAACAACGGCGCCAACATGGACGTCTCCAGCCGCATCCATCCCGCCGCCTTCGGGGTGGACAACATCATCGGCACCGCCGCCACGACCCAAAACGACCAACTCTGGACCAGTTCCAACTTCGGTTCCTTTGTCCACCTCGGCGCTCCCGGCGTGGGCATCCGCTCGACGGAACGGGGCGGCGGCTACGGCGACCGCCAGGGCACCTCCATGGCCACGCCCATGGTGACCGGCACCCTCGCCCTGATGGCCGCCGCCAACCCGGATCTGGATTGGCAAGGTCTCAAACACCGCCTCCTGGCCAGCGTGGACCCCCTTCCGGCGCTGGCGGGACGCACCGCGACCGGCGGGCGTCTCAACATGGGACGCGCGGTGGCCATGGCCGCCACCCGGACGGACGAGTTGGTTTTCACCACCCCCTCCGTCCCCGCCCTTCGCCTGGAGAGTACGGAAAACCGATTGATTCTGGAACTGGCGTGGGCCGCAAATCCGAATTCTTTGCCGGACGGCCCATTGGTTTGGGAAACCGTTTCCGGACCGGCTGAAGTCGATTTTATTCCAACCGGCCCGCTGGCCGCCGCCGCGCGCTTTCCGGCGGAGGGAGATTACCGGTTGCGGGCGTTTGACAACAACACCCATCCCCGAACCGAATCGCCGGTCCTGCATGTGACGGTTGGAAATGACGCCCCCGTTTCGGAGGGATTGGCGGCGAAATGGAATCCCGGCAACCTATCGGGAGGAGTCGTCCCCGATGACAGTGGTGAAAACCGCGCGGGGATGTTGTCGCACACGGGCGCTGGCCTCGGCCTGCTGGGACCGGCCCTTGATTTCAACGGCCACCTCTCCCGCATGGATTTCAACGCTCCCTCCACCGGAGACGTTACCCTGGCGGCCTGGATTCGACCGGAGGGGCCGGGAAACAGCATCTTCCCCCGCGTTTTCAATCTGCCCGAGTTTTTGTTGTTTGCCGGCCGGGAACCCGACGGGCCCGCGCCCAACCAAAACACGTTCCGTTTTCTCGCCACCCGGACGTTGGGAGACGGCATTTGGCACACCCCGCCCGGTCTGGTCAGGGAAGAAGTTTGGCAACATGTGGCGGTCACCTACCGGGGCGGGGTTGGCAACGATTGGCCGGTTTTTTACCACAACGGCCAACCGGTTCCGACTCTCGGACAAATTTTGCCCTACGGCGGAAGGCGGGCCTTGACCGGAACCGGATCGGTCGGCAACACCCCCGAAGGAGACCGCGCGTGGGAAGGCCGGATGGAGGGTTTGCGGATTTTCCGGCGGGCGCTCGCGCCCGAGGAAGTCACCGCTCTCGCCGCCGAGCCAGCCATGCCCCGGCTGCCCGCCCTGCAACCGGCGACGGCAACAGACGGCGAACCCCGGGCCGGGCGTGAAATGGTTTTCAGCGCGTTCGCCCCGAACAGCGAACCGGAAGACCGGACGGTTTATGATCAGTTCACCTGGACCTTGATCGATGGCCCGGGAACGGTCGTGTTTTCGGCGGATGGCGATCCGGAACAAATCAGGGCCGCGTTTTCCGAGTCCGGTTTGTATTCGGTCCAAGTAAAGGGTCGTTCCGCCGAAGCCGCCGCGACCGCCATCCTGGAAGTCAAGGTGGGCGCCCCGCTTCCGGACCTCTCCCTGCAAACCTCCACCAATGCCGCCCTTTTGTGGCCGCTGGACCCGGTGACCGTAACCGTGGTGGCGGACCAACCTGCTCACGAAGACCTCTCCATTTTTTTGCAGGACCTCTCCTCCGTGCCGGGCGGCCAATTTCTGCAATCGCCCCCGCCTCACGAAATCATCCTGGCTGCCGGGAAGAACCGGACGTCCTTCACCCTCATCCCGGCGCGTCCCGCTCCGGATCATGAGGGGAAATTCATTTTGCGGCTCAGTTTGTCGCCGAATAACCAATACGATTTGACGGATGCGGCGAATGTGGAAATCACGTTTTCGCCACCCCGCTTCTCCAACTGGCTTTCCCGTTTCCATGATTACCTGCCGACGGAAGATGTTTCCAACTTGGCCAAACTCGATTTCAACGGCAACGGATTGCCGGCCCTGCTCGAATACGCCCTCGGGCTCCATCCTCTTCCGGGATTCCTTCCCTTTTCACTCCCGGTGGCGGGAACGGTGGAGCGGGAGGGCGCCACCCACCTCACCCTTGCCGTCACCAGACCGGTCGGCGCCGTTGACGTGGTTTACCATTTTGAAGCCGCGGGAGATGTAACCGGCGGAAATTGGCTGGAGGGGGACGAACATGTCCGCGTGGAAACGGTCACCGACAACGGAAACGGCACCGAAACAGTCACGGCGGTTGACCTAACCCCGCTCGGCGCGGCGTCCTCCCGTTTCATTCGGCTGCGGGTTTCCCTGCCCTGAGGCAGCAGGGAGCGGTCAATCTTCACCGTTCGATTCGGCGTTTTTGCCGCCGTCACCCGCAAATTTGTCATCCGCCAGTTTTTGGCAGGCGGCCAAATCGAGTTTACCACTCCCCAGAACGGGAATCTCATCCACCTGGTAATGGCGTTTAGGTATCCACAAGTTGGGGAGTCCGGCCTCCTTTAGTTTTTTCCGCAATTCTCCCGGATCGGCTTCAACGGTGCCCAGGACCACCAAATGCTCCCGGCCGTCGGCGTCTTGCACCCCCATGACCACCACTTCGGCGCCGTCGCCCGAGAGGTTCAGCGCGTCCGCCACCGCTTCCTCCACCCGTCCGTGGGGAACCATTTCCCCGCCGATTTTGGAGAAGCGGGAAACGCGGCCCTCAATAAAGAGAAACCCGTCCTGGTCAAACCGGGCCAAATCGCCGGTAACAAACCAACCGTCGTCAAAGGCTTTCTTGTTTTGTTCGGGATCCTCCAGATACCCCGGAAAGACGTTCACCCCGCGCAGCCGCAGCACCCCGCTCTCGCCAGGGGCGCACGGCTCGCCGGTTTCCTGATGGACGAGGCGCGCGCTGAGGCCGGGGAAAAGACGCCCCACCGAACCGTCGCGGTGGCCGACCTGCCGTTCGCCGTTCATCGCCGGTTTGGGAGCGGGCAAATTCACGCTCACCACGGGCGAGGTCTCGGTGAGTCCGTAGCCCTCCAGCACCGGAGCGCCGAATTTATCCTCAAACGACTTGCGCAAATCTTCCGGCAGATGTTCCGCCCCGCTCACCGCCAATCGGATCGAATCAAGATTTTCCGCCGGAATTTTCTTCACATAGGGCCGCAAAAAGCCCGGCGTGCCAAACAGCGCGGTCGGTTGCCCGCTCTTGGCGGCCTTGGAAATCGCCGGCACATCCAACGGGGAAGGCGCGGTGACAATGGGGATGCCGTTCAGAATCGGAAACCACCAGGTCACCGTGAAACCGAAACTGTGAAACAACGGCAGCGCGGCCAAAAAAGAATCGTTGTTGAGCAAAAAATTTGTATTGGAAATTTGGGTAATGTTGCCAACCAGGTTGCGGTGGGTCAGCACCACCCCCTTGGGCTCTCCGGAACTTCCGCTGGTGAACAGAAGCGCCGCCTCGCGGTCTCCCCCGCCGCGCGGCACGCCCAGGAGCGCCGCCAGCGCCTTCCCCGGCAACAGCCAGATTAAAACCAACCAGCCGAGCAGGGCGGGCTTGGACAGCGACTTTAGCTCGGCGGGCAGATCAATCACCGTTTCCGGCCACGGAAAATCACCGACCTTCGCTTTCATCGCCTCGGCCGTCACCGCCGTGCTGATCCCGGCGCGCCGGTAGCTGCTCTCGGTGGCGGAACGGCCGGCCGTGAAGTTCATGTTGACCGGTATGCGGCCCGCCAACACCAAAGCCAGATTGGCCAGGCCCCCGCCCGCTCCCGGCGGGAGCACCAGGGCCACGCGTTCATCTTTCAACCGGCTTTTCCAGCGGCGGGAAAGCGCGATGGCGGCCGCCAACAGTTTTCCCCGCGAAAGACGGCGCTCCGCGAACGTGTCCACCAGCTGGAGTTTCCACGGACGGCGGGCCAAACCGCGGACGGCGGCGTGGCCGAGGCTGACATCCAACTCCGGCCGCTTCGGCATCAAATCGGCCTGCAAATCCAAAAACGCCAGCCGGACCCGATGGGGCAAATCCTCATTCGGTTCCAAGGGAGCGCCAAACCCCACCCGCACTTGATGCCGGAACGGGAGCGGTTTTTTCCACCAGTAACCGTTTCCCGAGAAGGAAAGGAGGGAGCCCCAGACTCCGTCAACCACCGCCGGCAAAACCGGCACCCCGGCCTGCCGGGCCATCAGGGCAAACCCCTGCCGGATTTTCAGCAGGTTGCCCGTGCGGCTGATTTGCCCCTCGGGAAACACACAGACCATTTCGCCGTTCTCCAAATGCTCCACCACCTGCCGGATTGCCCGACGGGGGTTGCGGCTGGAAATCGGGATCACGTCTAACATTCGCAAAAACCAGCCCAACCACCACGTGTGGAACAATTCCTCATGGGCGACATATTGCAAATACCGGGGAGAGGCGATTTGCAGGAACAGCACATCGAGATAGGAGAGATGGTTGCTCACCAACAAACACCCGCCTTTGTTGGGAAGATGTTCCCGCCCGCTGACCCGGAGAGCATAAAGCAAACGTGTCAGAATATAGATCAGCAACCGCAGGAAGAATGCGGGGACGAACCAAATGTTTTTGGGAGGAATGATGTAGCGCATGGAACCATAAGACCGCGACAAGCGGAAGATGTTTTCAAGTAACACGGTAGAAGTCATTCCGTTAAAAATCAAGAACCCGTTCTCCCCTGATGCCAATTCCCCTCCATTCGGCCCGCCAGCCCGTTTGGGCCGACGGGGGCTGAAAAACGAATCTCTCTTTCCGCTTGAGAGACGGGTGCCCCGGATTACCGTTCAGCCATGCAATTCGATTCAATGCCTCAACCAGACGGTTTTCTCATCGAGTCCTCGTTCGTGCGACACCGCAACGTGTTGCTCACGAGGGCGGATTTCGGCGAGTTGTATGTTGAATACTACCTGCATTTGGCCGATCACCAAATCCACCACTGCCCGGAACAGGATCAACTATTCAAGCGGGCCCTGGCCGCCTTCGCCCTGCATTGCGCCTCCCGTCCCCGCAACGAGCTGACCGCCTGGACGCTGAATTTCCAGGACCCCTTGCTCAATCTCTTTCTGGTGGCCGACAACGAAACCGGCGCGGTGGCCGGACGGATTTTCACCGAGCATGTGAAAGAATCCGATGACAACCTCTTTTTCTCGGAAGTCGTCCGCAACCGCTCCCCGCTGCGGCGCAGCACGGTCGCCTTTCAAGGCGGCGATCCCCTCGCGGCGGTGGAACACTATTACGCCCAAAGCGAACAACGTCCGGCGCGCCTTTTCCAAACCGGTCCGGAAAGCTTCGTCATGGTTTCCGCCCACCCGGATTATGACACGGCCTGGTATGAAAATTTGAATGACCAAACCATTCAACGCCTCGATCAAGAGGAAATCGTCGCTCCATTGGAGAAAAGGCTGATGCGCTGGCATTGCGGGTGCAATCAACCGCGCATTCTTCAGGTCCTGGCGCCCACCATGCGGCAGGATCCGGAAGCGCTTTTCGGCGGTGAGGAATCATTGCGGGTGGACTGTCCCCGCTGCGGAGCCCGCCATAAGATCACCCGGGAAACCCTGGAAGCCCATGTCGCCCGTAAAACCTGAGACAGGGTTGATCTTGCAGAAATGGCGTCTCGAACCCGGAGGGCTCACAGCTCTCAGCTCCGCGGGAAGTTGGCAGAAAAAACAGGCCGCACCTTACCCTACTCAACCGCCGTTTCCAGTCGGTAACTAAAAAGCCGGCCGACGCTGGTGAAATAAATCCGGCTGTCGTGAATGGCGATGCCGGCTGTAATGGGCAATCCGGGACGGGCCACTTCCTCATGGGCAAACGTCTCCGGGTGAAACCGGGCAATGGCGTCGCGGAACAGCAGGTAAATCCATCCGTCAGGGCCAAACTCCATGGTGCGGGGCGCCTGGCCGCCGGTCAACGGACCGTAATCCTCCAGGGTTTCATCGAAAACAAACTCCCCGGTGGCGGGATCAAGCACCAGAAACCGCCCCGCCGAGGCCTTAATGAACACCAGCCCGTTTTCGCCCACCAGCATGTCGCGGATGGTGCGGACGGTGGGATCGCGCGGGACCCAGCGCTCCTTCACTTCCTTGGTTTCCCAATCCAATCGGTAAACAAAGGCCACGCTGGCCCCGGAGGTTCCCGCCGTGGCCGCCATCGTCGTGCTGCCGACCACCAAATCCCCGCCGGGCAAAGCCCCGAGCGCCATCACCCCTTGGTTGGGTACCAGCTGATCCGGCTTCAACGCCGTCACCTCTTCGCTTTCCGTATCGAAAATCACCAACCCCCCGCCGACCAGCACGCGGGCCGGATTACCGCCCATGATGACATGCCGTCCGTCCGGATGGGCCAGCACCGCGTAGGGACGGCCAACCATGTCCGGCGATCCTTGGTGGCCAAACTCGTACCCGTGCAAGTGGCGGGGGTTGCGGCTGTTGCGGATGGGAGCGTCGTGAAACGGCTGTGACGGATCATACTCGATCAGCGAACCGGAGCTGTAAACCGCGCCGTAAAGCTTGCCGCCTTGAACGGCGAATTGATTGACATGACCCGCGTGCCCGGCCAGTCCCCAATCCTTCATCCCACCGGTTTCCGGATCAAACCGCCACACCCGCAACGGAATGCCGGTGGCGCCGTAAATTTTCCCATCCGGTCCGGCGGTGACGCCGTAAACCCGCACCCCCGGGCTTTCGTATTCAAACCGGATCTCCCGCCGCTCTCCATTCCCCGCGTCCTGAATCGTCATGACCCGGTTGGGAAGATCGACTTGGGTGAACCGGGAACCATCGGGGAAAATATTGTTGGGTTCGGTCACGCCCCGCACCGGAGGGTTTCCCTCCAAAGGAAACGCCTCGCCTCCCGAAAGCCGGTGCCACCCCCAGCCCGGGGCGTTGCCATACACCTCGCCATCGGTGCCCCGGAAAACCTGCCCCTGCCCGCGCGTCCGCTTGTCTTCGTCCAGATAACGCCTGGTTTCGCCCGTGGCCGGATGATGCGACACCACCTGGGCCAGATTCTGCCCGATCCCGCCGTAGATCCATCCGTGATCATCCGCCGCCAGCGGCCGGAGATATTGCGGCCAGCTTTCCTCCGCCAACCGCCCGTGGTCCCGGTATTCACCGGTCCGGGGATTGAAGGAAACCAAGGTGGCGGATGGGTAAATCCCGGAATACACCACGCCATCGCCATCCGCCACATGGGCAAGAGCCATGCCGGAGGGAATTCTGCCGACACGCCGCAATTCCCGTTTCTCAACATCCAGCTCAACGAAGTCACGGCCCAGCGTGTCATACAGCTTGTTGTCCCCGGTAAACAAAACCGGCCAACCGCCGCGGCCGCCGATGTCGGGACCAATCTGGAAGGTCTCACCGGTTTCCACATCAATGAAGAGGTAGGAGGTCTCGTCACCTGTCCACATTTTGGACACGACCAAGCGCCGTCCGTTTTCATCGACCGTTGCAAAGGTGTTGGTGCCAAACGGCTGCCTCCCGACCGGAGCGGCCACGCCGTGATCTTCGAACCCGTCGGGCAGCGCGGCCGCGGAGGAGGAAGAGAACATCCCCGGCTGCGCAAGGCAGGCCAAAGCGATCGGGAAAAGCGACCAGAACGAAGCGGAACGAATCATGCCTCCAGAGTCGTGCCCCCCCGGATGTTTTTCAAATGTTTTTCAGAACGAAAGCCGGAATCAACGGCTCCAATCGAGCATGCGCTTGATCGGCCGGTAGGCGGCTTGACGGATTTCCTCCTCCAATTCGATGGCCGGCGAGAGATTGCGCAGGGCGTCGCGCGCTTTTTCGATGGTGTTCATTTTCATGAACCGGCAATCGT
>PXDN01000291.1 GCA_003566375.1 Opitutia bacterium | reverse complement strand
GCGGATCGAGCGCCGCCAAATCGGGCGTATCAACCTCGACATGCGCCGGCTCGAACTCGACCGCAACTATTACGGGGAAATGGCCGCAACCGATCCGGCGGCGGCCGCCGAACTGGAGCGGATTCAAGCCGCCCTGGACGAATTGCAGGCCTCCTACGAACCGCTGGCCGCCCGCTCCCAGAGCTTGCGCGCGCAACAGCGGGAGAACCATCTCGAGCACCGGCTCACGACCGGGGAGGAGCGGTCCATGCCGCTCGGCGAAATCGTCGCCTGGCATTATCCCAACCAACTCGGGCTCTTCGGCAAAATCCGGCACTTCCTGAGCCACGTCTGGAGTTTCCTCAGCGGTTTTCCCCGCGAGGCCAACACCGAGGGGGGGATCTTCCCGGCCATTTTCGGAACCTTCGTCATGACTCTGATGATGAGCGTGGCGGTCACGCCGTTCGGCGTGTTGGCGGCCATCTACCTGCGGGAATACGCGCGGCAGGGACCGTTCGTGCGGGCGGTGCGGATTTCGATCAACAACCTCGCGGGGGTGCCGTCGATTGTATTCGGAATTTTCGGACTCGGTTTTTTTGTTTATTTCATGGGCGGGACCATCGACCGGGTTTTCTTTCCCAAGGCGCTCGCCTCCAACACGCCGACCTTCGGCACGGGAGGCATTCTGTGGGCCTCCCTGACGCTGGCCCTCATGACCGTGCCGGTGGTCATCGTGGCCACCGAGGAGGCGCTGGCCGCCGTCTCGCGCGGCGTGCGCGAGGGGTCGCTGGCCTGCGGCGCCTCCAAGTGGCAGACGATCCAGCGGCTGGTGCTGCCCGCGTCGGCGCCGGGAATCCTGACCGGGGTGATTCTCGCCATGGCCCGCGGGGCGGGAGAGGTTGCCCCGCTCATGCTGGTGGGAGTGGTCGCCCTCGCGCCCAACCTGCCGATCGACGGCACGTTTCCCTTCATCCACCTTGAGCGGAAATTCATGCACCTCGGTTTCCACATTTACGACCTCGGTTTTCAATCCCCCGATTCGGAGGCGGCCAAACCGATGGTCTTCGCCACCACCCTGGTGTTGATTGCCCTGGTGGTTGTTCTCAACCTCATCGCCATTTTCGTGCGGCAGCATTTGCGCAAGAAATACGCCGCCGCCGCGTTCTGATTCGCCTTTGCCACCAACCACCCTCACCATGACCACCATGATGGCCACACCCGCCCACACGGATTCCGGCACAACCGCCGGACGGCCCGAAATCCGGCCCGCCGACTCCGCACCGGTTTCCGGCGCCGAAGACTACATCCGCATCCGCGACTTTAATTTTTATTACGGCAAAACCCGGGTGTTGTTCGACCTCAACCTCGACATCCCGGAACGCCGGGTGACGGCCTTCATCGGACCTTCCGGTTGCGGCAAATCGACTTTGCTGCGCAACCTCAACCGGATGAACGATCTGATTGACGGCATCCGTCACGAGGGAGACATTTTCATCAACGGCCGCAGCATTTACGATCCGTTGCTCGAGGTGATTTCACTGCGCAAACGGATCGGAATGGTGTTTCAAAAATCAAACCCGTTCCCCAAGAGCATCTACGAAAACGTGATTTACAGCTTGCGGGTGGCCGGGCGCCGCAACAAATCCGAACTCAATGAAACCGTCGAACGCAGCCTGCGCGGCGCGGCTTTGTGGGACGAGGTCAAGGACCGTTTGCATGACAGCGCTTTCAGTCTTTCCGGCGGCCAGATGCAGCGGCTTTGCATCGCCCGCGCCATTGCCAACCACCCGGAAATTCTTTTGATGGATGAGCCTTGCTCGGCCCTCGACCCGGTGGCCACCGGCAAAGTCGAGGAATTGATTCACGAATTGAAAAAGGAGTTCACCATCGTAATCGTAACGCACAACATGCAACAGGCCGCGCGTGTTTCCGACCGCACCGCCTTCTTCTACCTCGGCGAATTGATCGAGTATGATCAAACCCGCACCATCTTCATGAACCCGGCCAGCGAACAAACCGAAGCCTACGTGTCGGGCCGGTTTGGTTGATGCGCACCGGGATTCCCTTTCCATGAAACGTTTTTTTGACGAAGAACTCGATCAGCTCCGCTCCCATCTGGTCTCCATGGGAAACCTGGCCATTTCCCAAGTCCGCAAGGCCGTCCGCGCCCTGATGGACAAAGATCCCGGCTTGGCCGGGGAGGTCCGCGCCGGCGACAATGATCTGGACCGGTTGGAAATGGAGGTGGACGCCGAGGCGATCAGCTTCATGAGCCTGCGCGCTCCGGTGGCCCGCGATCTCCGCCTGGTGGTGGTCGGCATGAAAGCCGGCCACGATTTGGAACGCGTCGGGGACGAGGCCAACAACATCGCCAAACGGGTGAAGCGGGTCTGCACCCAGCCTCCGGTGAAACCTTTTCCCGACCTGCCGCGCATGGCCGGTCTGGTCGAGGAGCTTCTGCGCGACGCGCTCGACAGTTTCTTCGAGGGCGACGAGGCGAAAGCGCTTGGCGTTTGCGAACGGGACAAGGAAGTGGACCGTTTGAACAAGGAAATCTACCGCGGCCTCGCCTCCGCCATCGCCGCCCAGCCGGACATCCTTCCGGCGGCCCTGGAGCTGATGTTTGTTTCCAAGTCGTTGGAACGCATTGGCGACCACGCCACCAACATCGCCGAAGAGGTGATTTACCTGCTGCGCGGGAAAGACATTCGGCACGCGAAACGACTGACCGGGGAATCGCCGGAAGAACTGTTGGCCAACGGGGCCGACGACGGCGAATCCTGAACCCGACGGGCCGCCCGCGGGCACGAAAAAATCCACCCGCCTTCCCATGGATTGGCTTTACGGGAACGGGGCGGGCGGGTAATGTTGGATTCAAGCATGGCTTATTTTGGAAAATCCGTTCCGGTCGAGTCGTTTCTCGACGACATCAGCCGGGAAGCTGAAAAGAGCGGTTTCACCGTGGAGACCTTGGTGGAGGCCGCCGACCTGCCGTTGCTGGCCCTTTCGCGCCGCGGTCCGGCCGGGGCACCCTCGGTCTATCTTTCCGCCGGCATCCACGGGGATGAACCGGCCGGTTCGCTGGCGTTGCTGGAGTTGCTGGAGACCGACCTCAGCGAGGAGGTCACTTGGCACATTTGCCCGATGCTCAACCCCGGCGGGGCCAAAACCAACTCCCGAAACAGCCCGGCCAACGTGGACCTGAACCGCGATTACCTCGCCCTGACCCAGCCGGAGGTGAAAGCCCACGCGAAATGGCTCGGCACGTGTGACGAGTTCACCCTTTCGATTTGTTTGCACGAGGATTGGGAGGCGAATGGCTTTTATCTTTACGAGTTGAATCCCCATCCGGAACGGTCGGTGGCTTCCGAAATCGTCCGCGCGGTGGAGCCGGTTTGCCCGGTCGATCACTCGGAGCGCATCGACGGGCACGCCGCGCGCAACGGCGTGATTATTCCCAATAAAAAAGATTTGCAGCGCGACGATTGGCCGGAGGCCCTGTATTTGTTTACCCACCACACCGGCATCGGCTACACCTTGGAGACGCCGTCCGGGTTTCCGTTGCGCACCCGCGTGGAGGCCCATGTGGCCGGTTGTCTGGCCGCGGTGCGCGCCCTGCTCGCGCACAAGGCGGAGGGAATCGACTGAAAGGCCGCCGCCGCTGGAACCATACTGGTTGCACTGTGAGTGTTTCTGTGTTTTCTTGTTTCCGTGAAAAATTTAACGGTAACTATTGATGAAACAACCTATCGGAACGCACGAATTGCGGCGGCGGAGAGAGGGGTCTCGGTGAGCGCTTTGGTGCGGTCTTTGCTGGGCGATCTTCATCCCCGAGATGCTCGCGCTGAGGCGGTGAGGAAAGCATTGAACGCCATGGACGCGGTGAAGGACTTTTCCGCTGGAAATCGTCTGAGCCGGGAGGAATTGCATGAGCGCTGATGTGCTGCTTGACAGTAATGTTTTGCTTTATGCGATCTCAAGCGCCTGGGATGAACAGGAAAAGCGCGCCAAGGCTCGTGAGTTACTGAGGTTGCCCGGAGCGGGATTTTCAACGCAGGTCTTTGCTGAGTTTTACGATAATGCGATTCGCAAGCAAAAGCCCCGGCTCACGCATTCCCAGGCTCTCGCGATCCTCGATCCGCTGCGAGATCTCCCGGTCCAACCCCTTACCGTGGCCGTCGTCTGGGAAGCGTTCCGTATTCGCGAACGGTTTCGGATCAGCTATTGGGATGCCGCCATTCTCTCCGCGGCGAAGTCTCTTGGTTGCCGAAAGGTCTTCAGTGAAGACCTTTCGGATGGCCAGGACTACGATGGCGTGGCGGTCGTCAATCCGTTTCGCGGGTTGTGAGTCGAGTGGAAGCACGACCAGTAAGCTACCCGGCGGCCCGGGTGATAGCATCCACGGTTCGTTTGGGGACGTTGCGGAAGGTCATTTCCCCGTCGGAGGTTCGCAGGGTGAAGCGGGCGAAAATCCAGCCCCGGCGGCTTTCGCAACCGATGATCTCCTCCGGAAGCTTTTCAAACCGTTCCCCGCCCACCGCCACTTGCGAGCGGAAAAAGAGCCAGCGCCGGTCGGTGGCCAGCACGACCCAGCGGCGGGCTTCCCACACGCCGGTGGTGGCGGCGCGGATGATTTCATTGGATTCCAGCATGCCCGGCAGCGCGCGGGTTTCCAGTTTGAAGGCGAAGAGATCCCACACGCCGAGTTCGGCGAGCCGCCGTTTCAGTTGATCCCGTGTCATGGGGGCGGATTCCGCGCGGCGGTCAGTAGCTGCGGCCTTCGTGTTTGTCGTAGTAATTCAGATACGCCTGGTTCGCCACCTGGGTGCCGCCGGGGGTCGGGTAATTGCCGGTGAAATACCAGTCCCCCGCGTTCTTCGGAACCGATTTGTGCAGGTTTTCAATCTTTTGGTAAAGGATCCGAACGTCCCCGCTCCACTCCGGAAGTTCGGGAGTGACCAGCTCGGCGATTTTCCGGTTCAGCTCGTCGTCGGTAAACGGTTCGTAAACGAGACGGACGGCATTGGCCTGTTCCGCGAACGGTTTGGCCACCTCCCGGCGGCACGCTTCGTAAATCTCCGCCAGCAATTTCTCCATGCCGCGTTCGCGGATGAGGGAGACCGCGGCCTCGAAGGCGACGAATTTGCCGAGTTCCGACATGTCGATCCCGTAGCAATCGGGGTAGCGGATTTGCGGGGCGGTCGAGGCGATGACGATTTTTTTCGGCTGGAGCCGGGAGAGGATTTTCAGGATCGAGCGCCGCAGGGTGGTGCCGCGCACGATGGAGTCGTCGATGCAGACAAGGTTGTCCAATCCCGGCCGGACCGATCCGTAGCTGATGTCGTAGATGTGGGAGACCAGCTCCCGCCGTCCCTTTTCCTGGCTGATGAAGGTGCGGAGTTTGGCATCCTTGATGGCGACCTTTTCGCCGCGTGGCCAATTGTTGAGAATGAGGTTGTCGATCAACTCCTCGGTGATGCCGCCGTTGGCCGCCGCGTGGAGGATGCCATCCTTGACCTGTTGGCGGCGGTGGAGGCGGAGGCGTTCCATCATCCCGAAATAGGCCACCTCGGCGGTGTTGGGAATGAAACCGAAGACCGTGTTGTCGAGGTCGTGATCGATCTCGTTGAGAATTTGGTCGACCAGGGCGCCGCCGAGGGCCTTGCGCTCGCGATAGATATCGGGATCATTGCCGCGGGAAAAATAGATGCGCTCGAAGGAGCAGGGACTGGGTTTGCGGGGTTGGGTAAATGCTTTCGAATAGACACGCCCGTCGTGCTTCACCACCACCGCGTGGGCGGGGGGAACTTCGCTGACTTCATCGGGCCCGATGCCGAAAACGGTCATGAGGGGAACGCGTTCGGAGGCGAAGGCGACCACCTCGTCGTTTTGGAAAACATGGAGAGGGCGGATGCCGTTGGGGTCGCGCAGGGCGAAGGCGTCGCCGTTGCCGATGATGCCGCCGATGGCGTAGCCGCCGTCCCACTGGTCTGAGGCTTGGCGGAGCACGCTCACCGGGTCGAGGCGGTCGCTGATGGCGGCGGCGATTTCCCGGCCGGTGTGTCCGTTTTCCCGGATTTCGCGGTAGAGGCGGTCGTGCTCCTCGTCGAGGAAGAAACCGATCTTTTCCAACAACGTCTGGGTGTCCGAATCATAGATCGGATGCTGTCCGATGTCGATCAGCATCTCGTTCAGGCGCGGGGTGTTGGTTAGGTTGAAATTTCCGGCCAGGAGCAGGTTTTTGGTCGGCCAGTTGTTGCGGCGGAAATACGGGTGGCAGGCGCTGGTGCTATAGCCGCCGAAGGTGCCGTAGCGGAGGTGGCCGAGATACAACTCGCCCGCGAACTCGAACCCTTCCTTGACCGATTGTGGAGAAGCGGGGTCGATTTTTCCGCTGGCGACCAAGGCGTTGTAACCCTTGAGAATGCGCCGGAAAACCCGGTCGAGGGCGTTCGATTTGACGTTCCGTTCGCGGAACATGTAGGGCTTGCCCGGCGGCATGCCGAGCTTGAGCGAGGCGATGCCGGCCCCGTCCTGGCCGCGGTTGTGCTGCTTTTCCATCAGGAGAAACAGCTTGTCGAAACCGTAGAGGCAGGTGCCGTATTTCTTTTGATAATACTCCAGCGGCCGGAGCAGGCGGATCATCGCGATGCCGCATTCGTGTTTGATCGGATCGCTCATGGCAAAATCGTCCCGTCCGGCTCAGTCCGTTTCATCGTCATCCAATCCCGGCCGGGTCATCCGGCTTTCGATGGAGGTTTCCCACTGGTGGCGAAGCTTGGCGACCCGCCAAAAGGCCGCCGTTTCCCGTTCCGGGCAATGCACGGCGAGTTCGGCATCTTTGGTCACCTCCCCGATGAGGCGGGCGGGCACCCCGGTTTCTTTGGCCAGGGCCAAAACCGCGTCGGCGGCGCCGGGCGCGACGGAGAGGAGGGCGCGTCCCTGGCTCTCGCCGAAAAGCAGGGCGTCGAGGCGCGCCTCCTCCGGAATTTCGTCCAAGTCGAGCTTGGCCCCCAAGGGGGTTTTTCCGAACAGCATCTCGGAGACTGCGGTTAGCAGGCCGCCTTCGGAAAGGTCGTGGGCGGCGCGAACGTGCCCGGCGCGGATGGCCGCGCGGATGGTGTCGTGCAAGGCCTTTTCCCCGGCCAAATCAACCGCTGGAGCGGCCCCGGTTTTCAAACCATGGAAAAACATCAGGTAGATGCTGCCGCCCAGCTCGCCCGGATAGCCGCCGAGCAGGATCAGCGATTCGCCCGGTTCCCGGCAGTACTGGCGGGTGATGTGGGCTTCCTCCTCGATCAGGCCGACCACCGAAACCACCGGCGTTGGGTCGATGGCGCCGTTTTGGTTTTCGTTGTAGAGGCTGACGTTGCCGCCCACCACCGGAACGTCGAAGAACCGGCAGGCTTCGGCCAAACCGCGCACCGATTCGCGCAGGCCGTAAAAGACCTCCGGTTTGTAGGGGTTGCCGAAATTGAGGTTGTCGGTCATGGCCAGCGGCACCGCTCCGGAACAGGCAAGATTGCGGAGCGCTTCGGCCATGGCGATCTGTCCGCCGCGGTGCGGATCGAGGTAACAGTAGCGGCCGTTGCAGTCGTTGGTGATGGCGACGAATTTCTCCTTGTCGCCGAGCCGCAGGCGGACCACGGCGGCGTCGCTCCCCGGTTCCACCACCGTGCCGGCTTGGACCATGTGGTCGTATTGCCGGTAAACCCACCGCTTCGAGGCGATGGTCGGGTGGGCCAGCATTTGCGGGAGGGCGTCCTGCAGCATCAGGCTGTTGAGATCGGGCAACTCGTCCGGCGTCCAGGCGCGGGTTTCGGCCAGGTAAGCGGGCTCTTTGGCCTCGCGGTGATAGAGCGGCCCGTCCTCGGTCAGCGAACGGGCGGGGATGTCGGCCACCGTCACGCCGCCTTGCTTGACCACCATGCGGTCGCCTTCGGTGACCTCGCCGACGCGGGAGGCGTGCAGGTCCCACTTTTCAAAAATTTCCTCAATCTCCCGCTCCCGGCCGCGTTTGACGATCACCAGCATCCGCTCCTGGCTTTCCGAGAGCATGATTTCGTAGGAGTTCATGCCGGTTTCGCGCTGCGGGACGGCGTCGAGTTCGATCTCGATGCCGGCGAAACCGCGGCTGGCCGTCTCGCAGGTGGAGCAGGTCAATCCGGCCGCCCCCATGTCCTGGATGCCGACCACCAGCCCGGGCACCGCCATCATTTCGAGGCAGGCTTCGAGCAGGAGTTTTTCCATGAACGGGTCGCCTTTTTGCACGGCGGGCCGGTCGGCCTGGCTTTCCTCGCTCAGTTCACGGGAGGCGAAGCTGGCGCCGCCGAGACCGTCGCGGCCGGTCGGGGCGCCGACGTAAAAGACCGGATTACCGACGCCGGTGGCCGCCCCGCGCTTGATCTGGTCGTGCCGCAGGGTGCCGAGGCAGAGGGCGTTGACCAAGGGGTTGCCGTCGTAGGATTCGTCAAAATAGACATCGCCCCCGACCGTAGGCACGCCGATGCAGTTGCCGTAATGGGAAATCCCGGCGACCACGCCGCGGAAGAGGCGTTTGACCGTCTCCGACTCCAGCCGCCCGAAGCGAAGCGAATTGGTCAGGAGCACCGGGCGGGCACCCATGGTGAAAATATCGCGGATGATGCCGCCGACGCCGGTGGCCGCGCCCTCGAACGGCTCGACCGCGCTCGGGTGGTTGTGGGATTCGATTTTGAAGGAGATCGCCCAGCCGTCGCCGATGTCGATGATGCCGGCGTTTTCCTCTCCCGCCTTGACCAGCACCCGGCCGTAGGGGGCGGAGGTGTCGGCTTTTTCCACCGGAAAGGTTTTCAGGAGCGGGCGGGAATTTTTGTAAGAACAATGCTCCGACCACATGACGCTGAAAATCCCAAGCTCGGTCAGGTTCGGCTCCCGGCCGAGGATGGTTTTGATTTTTTCGTATTCCCCGGGAAGGAGGCCGTGGCGGGTGATCAGGTCCGGCGTGATTTCGACATTGAGAACCGGGTCGGGATTGGGAGGAAGGTTGGCTGGCGCGGTCATGGAAAAAAATCGAAAAGGGGACGCGGTCAGGAGGAAGCCCCGGCGGCGGCCGGAGTGGTGAGGGCGCGGAGGACGGCGAGGCCATCGAGGCTCGGGTGGATGCGCTCGACCGCCCGTTCCGGGTGGGGCATCATGCCGAAGACGTTGCCCGCCTCGTTGCGGATGCCGGCGATGTTGTCCACGGACCCGTTCGGGTTGCCCTGCGGCGTCGGGTTGCCCTCCGCGTCGGCGTAGCGGAAGAGGATTTGCTGATTGGCTTTCAGTTTGGCCAACCCCTTGTCGTCGATGCGGTAATTGCCCTCGCCGTGGGCGATCGGCAGGCGGAGGCGTTGGCCGACGGTTTGCGGATTCCAGTCCGGCCCGGCGTCTTCCACCACCAGATTGGAGGTCAGGCAGCGGAATTCCAAGGTGCGGTTGCGGACCAGCGCCCCGGGTAGGAGACCCGCTTCGCAAAGAATCTGAAATCCGTTGCAAATGCCGAGAACCCGGCCGCCGTTGGCGGCATGTTCGCGCAACGCCTCCATCACCGGCGAAAAGCGGGCGATGGCGCCGCAGCGCAGGTAATCGCCAAAGGAAAAGCCGCCCGGCACCACCACCAAATCGGCGCCGCCGAGGCTGGTGGTTTTGTGCCACACGATTTCCGCCGGCAGGCCGAGGGCGTCGGCAAAAGCGTGAAAGGCGTCCTGGTCGCAGTTGGACCCGGGAAATTGGAGGACCGCAATCTTCATGGAATCGGATGCGGGCGCGGGTATGCGCGGCCGCGGGAAAACAAACGGGAAACCCTGTCAGGCGCCGGCTTCACTGATTTCGTAACGATAATCCTCAATCACCGGGTTGCTGAGCAACTCTTGGCAGATTTTATCCAACGAGGCCCGGAATTCCGGAGTGTCCCCGGCCTCGAGGTCGATTTCGATGGTTTTCCCGACCCGGGCCTGTTTGAGCGACGGGAACCCGTGGCTGGCCATGGCGTGACCCACCGCGGCTCCCTGAGGGTCGAGCACGTTTTTCTTCGGCGTGACAAATACGGTTACTTTCACGGAAATAAAAAATCCAAGTCACGCTACCCGCTCCGGCCCGTCAAGGGGAAAACGGAAGAAGTGGAACAAATGCGGTTGACGGGAGAAAAGGTGAAATTTAGTGCAATCGCTTCAATGTGTTGAAAAGGTTGTTGCCCAAGTGCGGCGCTTTTCTTCAATCAATCAAACAATCGCTCTGTTTCCTTACCTAATGAAATCAAAATCGGTCCTTCCATCCCGGTGGTTTCCTTGCCTCTTGGCCGTTTCGGCCTTTTTCATGCCGCTTGCGCCGGTTGCCACCGCGCAAGGCCCGATCGCCGTCACCGGTCGGATCAGCACCCTCGGTCCGGGCGGCGACATCGCTTATTCCCTGACCGATCAAGTGACCATCCGGCTGGCCGGGCACTATTTCAAATACTCCTACGATGACAACGTGGATGACATCGATTACGACCTGGACCTGCGCCTGGCCTCGGGCGGGTTGCTGGTCGATTGGCATCCGTTCAACGGCAGTTTCCGTGTGACCGGCGGGGGGCTGTTTTACGGCAACCGGGTCACCGGCGATGCCCGCCCCAACCAACCGACCGAAATCGGCGACAACACTTACACCCCGGAGCAGATCGGGCGGCTCGACGCCAAGCTCGATTTTGACAGCGTGGTGCCGTATCTCGGCATCGGCTGGGGAAACCCTTTTGCCGGAAAACGGTGGACCTTCACCTTTGACCTCGGGGTGGTGTATCACGGCAGTCCGGACGTGCGCCTAACCTCCGACGGCGCGGGATCCAACAACCCGCAATTCCAAGAGGATCTCCGGCGGGAGGAGCAAAAATTCAAAGACGAAATCGCCGATTTCCGTTTCTGGCCGGTGGTGGCCATCGGCCTTTCCTACCGGTTCTGACTGTCTCAATTATTCGGTTTTGCTTTTTCATGCTCCTGCGACGGAAACCGATTGAAGCCACCTTTGGCAAAGACTGGTTGTTGCAGGAGTAACTGATAATGCGGGTCATGCTATTCGTGACTGGGTTCTTGCTGGCCGGCCAGCCAAGAAAGAAGGGAGAATAAGTGGAGGTAGGAAACAGGTTCCTTTGTTCTTTTTCAAAGAAGGTTTCCATTGCGAATGTTGGCCATTACGAAGGGCTGAACGGGAATCCGCTTCAGGCGGCGCCGCGGGCAATCTTGGAAAGCGACCGGAAGCGTTTGTGGACCAATGGTAATTCCGTTCGGTTGCTGAGATCGGGGCGGACCGGATTTTCAGTTTGGTCAACCCGTGGACGGAAGAGGCGTTTTGGGGAAGCGTGGGGGAGGAGAGGCATGGCATCGCCATCACCGCCTTTGAACCCGGGCCGCCGCTTCTGGTCATCCGCCACGGGGAGAAGACCCGCCGCCTTTCGCTGCGGTGATGTCAGACTTGCGGGTAAAGAGCACCCGCGAATTCCCGCGGACCCTCGCGCGGCATCGCACCCGGGCCGCGGATGATTTGGCGATGATCTGAATCACTCGTGTGAAACTG
>PXDN01000001.1 GCA_003566375.1 Opitutia bacterium | reverse complement strand
TGGTGGAGCGCTACCGGCTCTTCGCTTGGAACGCCCGCGTCCGGCGGTTGCGGTCGGGACGGGTCTGGCACGAACCTTACCGCATCAGCCCGGTGGAAATCTCCGGGGATTGGGCCGCAACGTTCGCCTGGAACGGCTTTGCGCCCCCGGACGGCCCTCCGGTTCACGCCGCCCACTGCGCGGGAGTGCAAGTGGAGGTGTTTGCCTTGCGGTGAAAGGATCGGGATTCGGGAAATCGCCATCAAATAAGCCATCGTTATCGTTATCGATTTCGATGGCGTCATCCATCCCGATTTCAATTACGATGGCGATGTCACGTCCATCACTCCACTCCTCCAACCGGCGGAACTGCCCGGACCGATGGGCCGGATCGCCACGAGCTGTTCGTAAACATGCATTTTTGAAATTCCGGAGGCCCAAACTCGTTGCGGTGGAGTTGCCCGATGAGCATCTCAATGGCAAAGGAGCCGACGAGGGCGTTGTTTTGGTCGGTTCCGGCCCACCCTTCGAGTTTCGGCGTCCAGTCGAGATGGGCGAGGCCGATGTCACCCGGAATGGCGTGCCCCGCTGCCTCCAACCACTCCCGGATCTCGTGGTGAAGGGTGACGATGGCGTCGGGCCGGTGCTTTTCCACCCATTGTAAAAAATCCGCGCGGGCATGGGCATGAAACGGAAACGGGGGAATCCGCCGCCGGGCCGGTGTCGCCTGGGCGGCGACCAGGAAACCGCCGATGAAACGGTTTTCGAGCGCGCCGTCGATATCGGGGTTGATGCACAGGGCGGGCCGCCGGTAGCCGAGGCGGGTCAATTCCCCCACCGCCAGAATCGAGGTGGAAAATTGGTTGTTGAGCACGCAGGAGAGCGTCGGGCTGACGGGGCGTTCTCCCAGCATCACCGCCGAGGTGCGCTGCCAGAGCGGATCGAATTCGGCCGGAATGAGGCCGAGCGGAAACGGGCCAATGACCACCAGCCCCTGCACCCGGCGCGCATCGAGCACCTTGGCCAGGCGTTCGGGGGTCTGCTTGGCGTCGGGCAGGCTGAACGCGTTAAACCCGTAACCCAGCTCGGCCGCCCGTTTTTTGCAGGAGGCGAGCCAGTCCCGGAACGTGTGGACCTCCAGGCAACGGCGGAGTTCGGTGGTGAGGACCGCCCCGAGGGTACTCTGGTAGGTCGTCGTCTTGCTGGCCCGCACTTGCGCGATCAGGTGGGCGACGATGGGATTGGGACGGTAGCCGGTCTTGGCGGCGATGGCCTTGACCCGTTCACGCACTTCCCGGCTGATCCGGGGGTGATCGCGCAGCGACAGCGAGACCGTGGCCGGGGACCCCCCCGCCAATTTGGCCAACTCCCGCATGGTCACCCCCATGGCCGTCAACCTTTCGTCCAAAAGGAGAAAAAGTCGAGCGCGAAGGGATCGGCAGGCGGAGTTTGCTAAACTGTTAACTTAGCCCTTCCTCGCGAACCTTGGGAAACGGTGTTTATTTTGTTGATCAGTCGCATCATCCCAACCATTCCACACTCAGTATTCGATACCGCGGCACCATGAAGCCCTTCCCCGCCATCCGCCACTTTTTCAGCCGGACGAACCCGACGCCCGGCACCCTCGCCGCATGGCTGGCGCTGGTTTTGGCCGCAGGGAGTCTCGGCGCCCAATCCGAGCGGCCCGGCATGGGGGCGGTTCCTTACGGCAGCGGGGTCACGTTCCGCGTCTGGGCGCCCAACGCCGCCAGCGTGTCGGTGCGCGGCGATTTCAACAACTGGGGCCAGTTTCCGCTGGTCGCGGAGGGCAACGGCAATTGGTCGGCCGACATGCCGCGCGCCATGCCCGGCCACCAGTATAAATATTTTCTCAACGGCGATCTCTGGAAACGCGATCCCCGCGCGCGCCGGGTGGTCAGCTCCGCCGGCAACTCCATCATTTACGACCCGGACGCCTTCGACTGGGGCGACCATGCCTTTTCCACCCCCGCCCGCCGGGAAACGGTGATCTACCAAATGCACGTCGGCACCTTCTCCGGCGGCCCCCTGCCGGGAACGTTCGACCGCGCCATCGAACGGCTCGACCATCTCCGCGACCTCGGCATCAACGCCATCAAGCTGATGCCGGTCAACGAATTCGCCGGCGCTTTCAGCTGGGGCTACAATCCCGCCGACCTCTTTGCCATCGAAAGCGCCTACGGCGGGCCGGACGCGTTCAAACGGTTCGTCCGCGCCTGCCACCAGCGCGGCATCGCCGTCCTGGTGGACGTGGTCCACAACCATTACGGACCGGGCGATCTCGACCTCTGGCGCTTCGACGGTTGGTCCGAAAACAATTTCGGGGGCATCTATTTTTACAACGACCAGCGGGCGGTTACGCCGTGGGGCGACACCCGCCCGGATTTCGGCCGGCCGGAGGTCCGCCAGTTTATCCGCGACCAGATTTTCATGTTTCTGGAGGAATACCGGGTGGACGGGTTCCGCTGGGATTCCATTTACAACATGAGAAACGCCAACGGGGCGCCAAACCCCGACGGAGCCTCCCTGGTGGCGGCCATCAATTGGGAGATGGAGCAAACTTACCCGGACAAAATCCGCATCGCCGAGGACCACGCTTTCGATACGGACATTCATTTTCACAGCCAATGGGACGTCGGCTACCGCTGGGCTTTGCACGGGCAAATGACAGCCGCTTCCGACTCCGACCGCAACATGTTCGCGGTTCGCGACCTTTTGCGCGACTGGGCCGGTCTTCACCGGGTGGTGTTCACCGAGGCCCACGATTACATCGCCGCCAACCACGGGCGGAGCCGCTTGCCGTCGGAAATCCATCCCGCCGATCCCGAGAGCATCTTCGCCCGCAAGCGCGGCCTGCTCGGAGCCGGCCTCGTGCTGACCACCCCGGGCATGCCGATGATTTTTCAAGGCCAGGAGATGCACGAAACCCTCCCGTTTCACGACGACACCGCCCTCCGCTGGGAACGGGCCGAAAGCCACCAGGGCATCGTGCGGGCTTACGCCGATCTGATCCCCCTCCGCCGCAATCTCGGCGGCGGCACCCGCGGCCTCCAGGGCCACGGCATCCATGTTCACCACGTGGACAACAACAACAAAGTGATCGGCTACATCCGCTGGGATCAGGGAGGCCAAACCGACGACGTGGTGGTGGTGGCCAATTTCGCCAACACCGAGTGGACCACTGGCACCTACGCGGTCCGGTTTCCCTCCTCCGGCACCTGGCACCGCCATTTCAACAGCGACGACCGCGCCTACCAGGATGATTTTGGCGATGTCGGCGCCGCCGAGGTGACCGCCTCCGGCAATCCGCCAACCGCCCTGGTCAACATGGGCCGCTACAGCCTGCAGATTTTTTCCAAAACCCCGCCGCCCGACGACGATCCGTGGGTGACCGACAGCAACGGCGACGGCATTCCCGACGGCTGGTATCTCCAACACGGGTTCGACCCTGCCGGGCCCTCCATCGCGGGAATCGACAGCGACGGCGACGGTTTCACCAACCGGCAGGAGTTCTTGCTCGGCACCGACCCGCGCGACCCGAATTCGCGCTTTCGCATCGTCGCGTTTGCCATCGACCACGACGGCCGCCCAACCCTCTCCTGGACCTCGGTCGGCGGGCGCGTTTATTCCGTGGAGCGGGCCGACGACCTCGCCGCGGGATTCGACCCCATCGCGGTGGTGGCCGAAGACGCGGTGGACGAGGGCGTCGAAACCATCCGGACCTTCGTGGACGATTACTCCACCAGCGGCGAACCGACGGACACCGCCCCGAAGGGTTATCGCGTTCGGCTTGTCGTTGAATGACGCATCGTCAATTTGAGCATGGCGTTTCGCGCACAATTCCACCCCAAACCCCTTGTCCGGGAGAACCCTGGGGACTGCGTCGCAGACGATGCTAAACTGTTAACTAAATGGCCTCTCGCAGATGGGGCAAAATAGCATGATATTGGGGGTATAGCGTGATTGCGATTCTGCCACTTAAACGATGAAACCCCCGCCAAATAATAGCATTCGCCACCTCGGCACGGCGCAAGAAAACGCCGCGCGGCCTTCCTTTGACCAACCACCAACTTCTTCATCCATGACCTTTCTGAATTGTTCCCGAACGGAGAATCCGAACGCCTTCGCCTTGATTAAGCTGCTGAAGATCCAATTGGTTCTCTGCCTGGCGTTGTTCCTGGCTGCGGCGTCCGACTCCATGGCGGCCGTTACCTTCGATCCGCCTGAGGCGGAGGGCTGCGTGCCCGTCACCATCACCTACGACGGAACGGGCCGCACACTGGACGGCGCAGCGCAGGTGTTCATTCACATCGGACGCAACGGATGGCAGGATGTCATCGATCTGGAGATGCAATACATAAGCGGCGAACTATGGGAATACACCTTTGAAACGCCGCCGGATACCTACGAGATAAACATGGCCTTCAACAACGGGCTTGGCACGTGGGACGACAATGACGGCGAAAATTGGAGCCTTTCCTTCGCCGCTTGCGGCACCCCGCCGCCTCCGGCGGTGACATTCGATCCGGCGGAGCCCAACGGCTGCGTACCGGTCACCATCACCTACAATGGCGAAGGGCGGGTGTTGGACGGCGCCGCGCAGGTCTTCATCCACATCGGACGCAATGGATGGGAAGATGTGATTGAGCCGAATCCGGAAATGACATACATAACCGACGAACTTTGGGAATACACCTACACCATGCCTGGCAATACCACCGAACTGAACCTGGTCTTCAATGACGGCTTTGGTACGTGGGACAACAACGATGGACAGGATTGGACGCTCGCGGTAACGGACTGCGGCGAAGTCGAGCCGGGACCGCCGGCCAGGATTGCCTTCTCGACACCGGCGCGGACGGTGACTGAAGGCTTCACTTCCGATCTAATCACGGTGGAGTTGCGCGACGAACTCAGGCAGGGGACGACCAGCGATGGGCCGACGGTGATTAACCTCGGCAGTGATCGTGCGGGGATCTTCCGCGATGCGGACGACACGGCCGATGTCACGAGCGTTACGATCGGCGACGGACAATCCTCGGCCAGTTTCCGCTACACCTCCACCACGGTGGGGACGCACGAGCTGACCGCGTCAAACTGGGAGCTGACCGGCGCCTCGCAAAACCTGACAGTTCTTTCGGCGACCCCCGGGGCGGTGGTTTATACCGATGCGGTGGGGGATATTTTCCCGGATTTTCCCCATCTCGATATTGCAAGCGTGGAGGTGAGCAACACGTCCACCCATTTGCTCTTTAGGATCACGGTGGTTGGGAATCCCTCCTCTCCGGACTGGGGCAAATACATGATCGGCTTTGACACAGGCCCCGGTGGCGACATCGCCGGCAACGGTTGGGGGCGGCCGATCTCGATGAGTTCCGGCATGAATCACTGGGTCGGCACCTGGGTGGATGGCGGCAACGGAGGCCAAGTTTGGAATTGGACCGGCGAGGACTGGAATCTCCAATCGCAAAGCGGCGGCACCAATCCCGACGACATCCTTGTCACCAAGGACACGACGACCGTTTACATTCAGTTCGCATTTGCCGGTCTTGGCCTGAATCTGGGCGACAGTTTCTCGTTCGACATTTACTCGTCCGGCGGCGGGGGCGGCGACGGCGCCATCGATTCGCTGGCCAACCCGGATCGGACCATCAGCGATTGGGGTGAGCCTTACGATTCCGGTAGTCTGGTCGCCGAATACACCCTCACGGATCCGTCGGGGGATCCATGGCAGATGGACAGCAACAACGACGGAATCCCTGACGGCTGGTATTTGGAATTTGGTTTCGATCCGCGCGGCCCCTCCATCGCCGACGTCGACAGCGACGGCGACGGATTCACCAACCTGGAGGAGTTTCTGCTCGGGACCAATCCGACCGACCCGACCTCGCGCTTCCAGGTGACGAGTGTCGAGTTGAACGGCGACGGTCATTGGACGGTGACGTGGACCTCCGTTGGCGGCCGAACTTACAGTGTCGAATACACGAACGACCTGAATCAACCCTTTGAGCAGGCCGCGGTGGTGACGGAAGACGCTGTGGCCGACGGAGTGGAGACCACACGGACCTTTGTGGACGACCATTCTCAGACTGGCGGACCGACCGACACCGGCCGCCGCTTCTACCGCATCCTGCTCGTAATAGACTAGGTTGTCGGAAATTTGAACCGAAATAAATCCATCCTGTTATGAACTTTACCAACCATTCGTCGCCCATCGGAATCAAAGGATTCACTCTGATTGAGCTGCTCACGGTCATTGCGATCATTGGGATTTTGGCGGCAATTCTCATTCCAGTGGTGGGCAGGGTCCGGGAGAGTGCCCGCGCGGCACAATGCATGTCGAATATTCGGCAGGTCTCGGTGGCCATGCTGGCGTATTCCGACGAAAACAATGGAGTGCTACCAACTTCCGGAGGCCTTGATGGAGGGGATGGCGAGAAAGAAGATACCGACTGGATTCTCTGGCGGGGTTACGACCCGGATGATATAGAAAAGATACGCCGGTCGGCGATTGTTCCTTACCTTGGAGGGTCGTTCTCGCCTGACATTTATCGCTGCCCTTCCGACGACGACTACATGAGCCGGACCTACAAATTTAGTTTCACGCTGAACCGCGCACTTGGCGAGAGGAATCCGAATTTTTCCTGGGCGCAACTCAACGGACGCGTTCACAGCGTAGCGCATCCCTCTTTAATCATCCTGTTGGCGGAAGAGGATAATCCAAATGACAGCTCGGCGGTCCTTCACGCTGCTGATGACCGCTTGACAGATCGCCACGGCGGCCGCGGACACGTCTCCTTTGTGGATGGGCATGTCAGAGCGGTCTATCCGGAGTACGCCGCATGGCCCGCACACTGGAATCCGTTTCACGAAGGCACTCGTCCCTACCCGGGTCGCCGCTGATTTACGGCGCATGTTCCGGTCGGGTGCAGTCTCTTCGAGGTTAGCGTCAAGTCATCGGCCGCCCGCCTTTACACGCACGAGTCTTCCTCCGGCACCGTCGGCGGGAACGACCCGGCCCCGTTCAGGATGGATGGGGCAAAGGAGTTAACCGAATCGTTCCGAGGGAGCCGGGTCACCGCGCGCAAATTGTTAAAAAACCCATGGGATGTTAACGCATTCGTTATAGATTCAATTTATGCAAAGCGATGCGCCACATGGGGTAGTCGGAACCATGAACTCCCAGCTGAATTCCCGGGTCTTGGTCCGAAGAGACGGGGGAAAACCGTGGTGGCTCGACACGGTGGTTTACCAAATCTATCCCCGCTCGTTTCAGGATTCGAACGTGGACGGCATCGGCGACCTGCCGGGCATCATCGACCGGCTGGACTACCTGCGTTCGCTCGGGGTCGGGACGCTTTGGCTTTCGCCGGTTTTCGCCTCGCCCAACGACGACAACGGCTACGACATTTCCGATTACGATGCCATCCATCCGGATTTCGGCACCCTGGAGGATTTTCGCCGCCTGTTGCGCGAAGCCCGCGCCCGCGATTTGCGGGTGATCCTCGATCTGGTCGTCAACCACACCTCCGACGAGCATCCGTGGTTTCTGGAAGCCCGCTCCTCGCGAACCAACCCCCGGCGCGATTTCTACCACTGGCATCCGGGGCGCGACGGCGGCCCACCCAACAACTGGGAATCGTTTTTCAAAGGCCCGGCCTGGGAATTCGATGAGCGGACCGGGGAATACTACCTGCACCTCTTTTCCCGCAAACAGCCGGATTTGAACTGGGCCAACCCCGCCGTCCGCCAGGAAATTTACCAAATGATGCACCGCTGGCTGGGCATGGGCGTGGACGGGTTCCGCATGGACGTGATCAACTTTTTGGCCAAAGCGCCCGGCTGGCCGGACGCCCCCGGGGAGGGCGCCGGCGGGTTGGTTTTCGGCGGCCCGCTCTACGCCAACCAACCCGGCATTCACGATTACCTGCGGGAAATGAACGCCCAGGTCCTGCGCCACCACGACATCCTCACGGTGGGCGAATGCCATTTTCTCAATCCGCAACTCGCGCGCGACTACGTGGAACGGGAGCGGCGCGAGCTGGACCTCGTTTTCCTTTTCGACGTCCCCTACGAAACCGACCGGCGCAACCTGCTCGGCCATGTGGACCGCTGGCACGCGGCGTTCGGCGGACGGACCGGCACCGCCGTCACCCTGAACAATCACGACAGCCCTCGCCTGGTGTCAAAATTCGGCGACGGGGGGGAACACCGTGAGCGGTCGGCCAAAGCACTGGCCACGTTTCTGCTGACCGTGCCTGGAGTCCCCTTTCTCTACCAAGGGGAGGAACTCGGCATGACCAACGTCTCCTTTCCCCGCATCAGCGATTACCGCGACATCGAAATGCTCAACCGGCACGCCGCCCTGCTCGCCGAAGGGTGCGGGGAGGCGGAGGCGCTCGCGCGGCTCGCCCCGGATTCCCGCGACAACGCCCGCACCCCCATGCAGTGGAGCGCGGAACCGGGCGCCGGGTTCACGCGGGGGACGCCGTGGATCGCCTGCAACCCGAACCACGCCGCCATCAACGCGGCCGCCCAGGAAACCGATCCGGACTCGGTTCTGAATTATTACCGGGCGCTCCTGCGCCTGCGCCGCGAATCCCCCGCCTTGCGCGGCGGAACCCACGAACGCCTGGCGGGCGGACGCAATGAGGTCTTCTCCTACCAACGCGAAGCCGCCGGGGAGGCCATCTGGATTTTGCTGAACCTGTCGGGAGAGGCAGTTACCCCCGACCCGGCCGGGCGTCCGCCGGGAAACTGGCGGCGGGTGCTCGGCAACCTGCCGGGCACCGGGGAAAACGCGGAACCGCCCGCGCGGTTGGAGCCGTGGGAAGCGGTGGTTTGCCGCCGGCTCCTCAAGCGAACCGGGGAAACCGCCGCCCGCGCGACTGAGCGGCCACTTAAGGAAGCGGGCGTTTGCGGTTGAGCTGCAACCCTTCGAAATAAACGTCGCGCGGCTCGGCGTTGCGGTTGAAAAACGCCACGCCGGCAAGGGCGGCGCCGGGTTCGCCGCCGAGCCGCCGCCCGGTCCATTCGCGCAATTCGTCGGTTTCCAAAATCCGCGCCTGCAAATCGTAGCGGTCGCCGTCGGCCAGAATGAATGTTAGCTCGATTCCGTTCTCGGTGACGGGAATCCCGGTATCCTCCCGCTCCCCGCTTTCGCCATCAAGAATCCGGTAGGTTTCCTCACCCTCGCGATAGACAAACTGGAACCGCGCCCCGCGGTCGAAATCCGCCGTTTCAGCCGCCTCCGTTTCCCCGCGCAGGGTCAACCCGAGCGAACCGGGAGGTTGGGCGGTCTCCCCGGTTTGGCGGATGCGGCCGTGCTCCAGCAGCACGGAAAACGCCTCCCCCGGTTGCAGTGGATTCTGAAACGAACGGAAGGCGACCGCCTCCTCGAATTCCACCCCGTTGGCATAGAGTCCGAAAGCATGGCGGCGGGTGATGTTGCGCAAATCCGGTTGGTCTTCCGCCCGCGCGACGAAAAACCCGGCATAACTCCCCTCCGCGCCATGCCGCGCCGCCAGCCGCCACGGCCCGAAGCCGTGACCGCTGTTGCTCCCCGTAGTCCACCCGGCGTGGTAATTCCCCGCCGAGTCCTCGGCAAAATTCTCCAACTCCCCCGCAACGGCCATTGGCACCCAGCCCAAGCCAACCAAACAAACGAAAATCCAACCTTTCATCATGGTCATCATCCTTCTTGCCATCATCCACAGAAAAACCATTCCCCGACCCGCTGGCCAGCGTTTATCCCCTGCCTTGGCTTGGAAACGACTCACTCTCCGCTGTCCATCGCAGCCATGCCGGTTGATGGGACATCGTAGCAGCTTTGCCCCCCTTGCACTTGTCCTGAATCTTCTAATCTGAAAAGTCATGCTCGATCCCGGGATCGGCGGCTAAATGAAGGGCGATTTTCGGGATGTGCGGTTTCACAACACAAGAGCCAGGTGTTTCCGCTAGCCTACACTCAATTGAAGCAGACGAAATTCTGTTGATTTCGATTGCGAGCCAGGAGAATTATTATCGGGACCTCAAGGACTACGTTAAAGAGTCACAACCTGAAAATTTGTTTTGGAAGAGACACTGAGCCAATTGTCATTTGCGTTCCTGCTGCTCTGGGGACTGGTCCTCGTGGCCACCCTTTTCAGGCATATGGTGCCCGGAGTTCGGGATGTTTTTGTGCCGGTTTCCCTGGTCGCGGGATTTCTTGGACTTCTTCTGGGTCCACAGGTGCTCGGCAACCTCTTCGAAGCGCTGGGTTTCACGAAACTCTCGGGCGGTCTTATCCCGGATAGGGTGCTTGATGTTTGGAAGGAACTGCCGGGGCTATTTATCACCGTGATTTTTGCCTCCCTCTTCCTCGGCAAGCCAATTCCCCGGGTGCGGACAATGTGGCAGCAAGCAGGCCCCCAGATCATGCTCGGCCACTCTCTGGCTTGGGGGCAGTATGTTGTGGGTATCGCCCTGACACTTTTCCTTCTCACGCCTTTTTGGGATGCCCACCCGGCCACCGGAACACTCCTTGAGATCAGCTTTGTCGGCGGGCATGGAACGGTCGCCGGCATGTCAGATGCTTTTACCGAACTCGGTTTTGAAGAAGCCGTGGACATCGGACTGGGCTTGGCCACCGTCGGGGTTATCGCCGGAGCCGTGCTGGGAACCATTCTCGTCAACTGGGCCACGCGCAAGAAGATCATCAATCTGAAGAAAGAGGATGAATCGGAAATCGGCTCGGACAAAGAACCCGAACCGAAAAAAGCCCAATGGCTCCGCACTTTTTCCGTGCATCTTGCCTTGATCGGCGTCGCCATCGTGATCGGGTGGCTTCTACAGCAGCTCTTCATCTGGGCGGAGGAAAATACGTGGGGCGACCGAATCGAGCTCTTCCGCTATACGCCGCTTTTCCCTTTGGCCATGATCGGCGCCCTCATCGTGCAGGTATCGCTTGACCGTTTCGGCCTTGGGGAGACCCTTGACCGCAAGCTTGTAAACCGCATCTCGGCCGGTTCTCTCGATATCCTCATCACCTCGGCACTGGCGACGCTATCTCTCGCCGCGATTGGCGGATTCCTCGTCCCCTTTATACTTCTAGCGTTGGCGGCGATCACCTGGAATGTGGTCGGCTTTCTTTACCTCGCCCCGAGGATGATTCCCAAACACTGGTTCGAGCGGGGTGCGGGTGATTTTGGGCAGTCCATTGGCATGGCCGCTCTGGGCCTTCTCCTCATTCAACTGGCCGATCCCCAGAATCGAAGCGGAGCCAAACAACGCTTTGGATACAAGCAAGTGTTGTTCGAGCCGGTCGTCGGGGGCGGGCTCTTCACGGCGGCATCCGCGCCCCTCATTGTGCAAGTCGGCTCAGTGTGGGTGCTGATCGGAACCTTCATACTTACCGCCGCCTTTATAGCCGGGGGCTTGTGGCTCTTCCGTCAAAACAACGGGGGGTGAAGGCACTCCGCGGGCGGGGAAGGGGTCGGGCGGGGAAGGGGTCGTCGGGCGGGGAAGGGGTAGGCCCTTGAATTCTGATTCCGCTGAAAAACCCCATCGGGATTTGAGCGGGTCTTCCCGCGAGAGCTTACTCCTGCTTTTCCTTCTTCTT
>PXDN01000077.1 GCA_003566375.1 Opitutia bacterium | reverse complement strand
GCCGAATTTGACGCTGGGCGAGGGGACTTACTGGGTGGACTGGCAACTGGCCGGTGCCAATCAGAATGCGGTTTACGCGGTGCCTTTTGCCGACCCTGCCTCGACATGGCAAACGTCGGGGTTGCAATGGGGACCCGATTCGTTCGGTGATGTGATTGATGACGAAGACTATGACTGGCGTCCCATTTTTGATTTGAACGCCGGGTGTTGCGAGCCCACCTATCAAAGTCTTTCGTTTCAAATCGTCCCGGTGCCCGAGCCCACCACGTATGCCCTCTTCGGGGTCGTGTTCCTGGCCGCCCTGGCCGGCACCCGCCGCTGGCTCGGCAAAAAGAAACAGGCTGATTGACGCGGGTTTTCTTTCGTTGACCGTCGCGGAGCCGCGGCGGTCGGCGTCCGTTTGACGCCGGACTGGCTGAAAGGGGGATTGCCCAAACGGTCTCCCGGCGGTTCACTCTTCCGTTATGGATATTCGGAGGGTATTGCCGCGTCCGGGCGCCGGAACGGCGCGCCGGTTGCTGATGGGGGTCGGTCTTTTTTGTCTGGCGGGGATTCCGTTTCCCGCATTGGCGTTGGCCTCGGATGAAGGGGAAACGGATTTGGCGTTGGGAAAACCCGCTCGGGCCACCTCGGTTGGGTTTTGGCGCCTGGCGCCCGGCAACGTGACGGACGGCAATCCGGAAACCGGGTGGCGGCCGCTCAGCCAGGATCCGCTGCCGCTGTATGTGGAGGTCGATTTGGAAGCGGTGCGCGGGGTTTCGCGGGTGGAACTGGCCGAGTCCTTGCGGGGCGGCGCGTATCGGCTGACCGGCTACGAATTGCTGGTCTCCCCCGACGGCCGTTTCTGGGAAAAGGTGGGCGGCGGCTCGACCATTGGCCGCGGGGTGGCGGTCCCGTTTTCCGAAAGGGCCGTCCGCTTTGTCCGGCTATTGATCACGGAGAATGACGGACTGGATCAGCCGGTGATTTCCCGCGTCTCCGTTTATGGCGATCCGGAAGCGGAGCAGCCGGCCGAGACCACGACCCGACCGTCCCGGGACGGCCGGGCGGGGGAGACCTTTCGCTCGTTCGGATTGCGGGAGCCCGCCGTGGATGGGGAGATCGCGCGGGGTGACTGGCCGGTCAGGCGGGTGGTTCCGGCCGAAGACGGACGCCTCCGTTTTGTGGAGGAGCACGAACGGTCGGTCCTGATGGTGGTTCCGGCGGAGACCGATTTGCGGGCACTGGTTCCGGAGTTTTCCACCACCGGAGGGACCGTGTGGGTGGATGGCGTTCGGCAGGAGAGCGGGGTGAGTCCGGTCGATTTCCGTCAACCGGTGGAGTATGGGATCCGGGCGCGGGACGGGACCGAGACCACCCATCTGGTCACGGTGCTGCCCGATCCGGCCGAGGCTGTTGTGACGGTGTATCCGGAGGTATCCGGTCGCGGGCCGCGTTATGTCGGCTACAGCGCCATGAATCTCACCGAAGGGGACAATTTGGCCAAGTGGTATGCTTATTCCGGAGTCAACGGAGTCCGCTACTGGTTGACGCCGGGCCGCCAGGTCGGGTCCGGCAACGTGACCGCTGATCCGGAGGTGGCGGACGCGGATTCCTTTGACGACCGCGTGATGGATTTGCGCGAGCGTATCCTGCGCAATCCGCGCGACGCGACATGGATCAACTGGGAGGGCGTCGCGGCTGGCCATGAAGAATTGATTGAACAGGGAGTTCGCCACACCAGCGGCCATGCCCTGCGGGAATTGCGGCGCCTGGGGATCGACATCATGGCCGAGCTGAACGACAGCCGGTGGGCGGAACCGTTTGCCGGCCCCGGGGAGAAATGGCAACGGGCCTGGGTCTTGTGGCAGATGTTTTACGCCCAGTCGTTTTATCTGGCGGAAAATTTCGATGTATGGAAATTTCAAGGACCCAATGAACCCGACCACCATCTCGGGCAGTATGGCGGTTCGCCGGAGGAACGGGCGGCGGCGGTGGATCGGTTTGTGTTCATGAACGCGGTCTATGCCGATGCCATGCGGGCGGCGGTTGCCGACGTGAACCAGATTTTCGGCAAAACCCTTCAACCGGTCTGGGGAGCGCCGACCCTCGCCTCCCAGCCGACCTCCGATGTCTCCATCGCCACCCTGCGGGCCAACCGCACCGATCACCGGGGGGGGCACTCCGCCCGCGACATCACGGACCTGTTCATCATGCAGCGCTACTCCGGCAACCCCGACTCGTTTTTGCGGGCCAACGCCGACGCCCGACGGCTCATGCGCGAAGAGATGCCCGGGGGCGGGGAATTGCCCATGGCGTATACGGAATTTAATTACATGCCGGGATCGGTCTGGCGAAATCAGAATTTCACCAGCGATGAACCGCGGGTATTCCGCGACATGGCGCGGGTGTGGGGGGAGACCATGGGCGACGGAGTCTTCGGCAAGTATCAATTCCGCATCGGCCGGCCCATCAACTTCGGGGGCAACCATGTGCACCACATGTTCCGCACCCACCGGGACCCCGCGCGCAATTTGCTTTACGGCAAACCGGTGAAGGTCAGTTCCGAAGCGCCCGGCCATCCCCCGCGGCACGCTTTGCT
>PXDN01000129.1 GCA_003566375.1 Opitutia bacterium | reverse complement strand
GAGATGGCAGCCGTGGTTGTCGCCCACCGCGATAAGGCGGCCGGCGGGCTTCGGCGGCCGGGAATCCACTTTCCGGAGAAAGCGGCGCAAATTAGGCTTTAAGGGATTTTCCAATTGCTCCAAATTCATCGTCTCATGGTTTGGCAAATCAAGCCCTTTTCGCACCGCTGTCATTTATCCGGCGCCGTTTTCGAAGACGGCGATCTCTATGCCAGCGTGCTGCTGGTGGATGGAACTGGCGAACTGCAGCGGTTCGACTTCCTGGCCGGGAAGGAGGAGGAATTCACGGTGGAGGGAGAGATTCTCTGCCGTTGGCGCCAAACCTACCGCAAGGAGCCGGAGAAAGACGACGCCCTCCGCCGACAGCGCGAAACCGCCGAGGGGCTGTTTCTCTCGCTCTTTGAACAGGCGGCGGTTGGCGCGGGAGAGGGCGGGGAATCCGTCGGTGAAGTGGATGCCGATGAGGATGCCGATGAGGATGCGGATGCGGATGCGGATGCCCGTGGCGGGGAAGACGAAATGCGGGAGACATCCGGGCACGCAAGTTACCTTTTGCCCGGTGAGGCGGAGACGATTGTCTTGAAAAAATTTCTCGGGCTGCTGCTGGAACGGAAAAAAATCCTGCGGCCGCGCGGGCTGTCGCCGGATGGCGCGTTCCGTGTTTTGGAGCATGCCCGCAGCAAGGCCGTGTTTCCGGTGCCGGCGGGCGAAATCACACCGGATGAGTTTATGAGCATCAGCGACCGGCTCAGTGAGCTGATCAAGTGAGGCGGCGGTTCCCGGGACGTCTCAGGTTGATTTAACTTTCCCGCCCTCGGGAAGTTCCTTTTTGGGGAAGAAACGGCGGCGGTTTTCCCGCCAGGCGTTTCGGTGTTTGCGAATCCAGTCGAGCAAGGCCCGCTCGAAACCGATGTCGTACCCCAGCCTCTCCGATTCAATCCATTTGTATTTCAGAATCTCCTCCCGCTCGGCCAAAAACTCCTGATATAGGCTGGACTGTTTGACGAAGTCCTCCTTGGCGCGTTTGCCTGTGGGTTTTTCTGACATGCGAAGTTTTGCTGAAACCATGCGATACACCTTTACCGGCAGTGGTTACTTGCGGTGATATCAAGAGCCTGAAATGGAAATGTCAAACACGGGCCGGACTCTTTTTCCCGTTTGAAGTCAATTTTTTCGAAAGGCTCCCCAATGCCGCGCATCAGGATGCCGACTCCAAAATCGCCGCTCTTTGCCCAAAAATCAATCCCACCGGGTTTGTTTGTGCCGGGATTGAGGGGAAGTCCCCACCGCCTTGAAAAGCAGGCGGTAAGAGCGAAACGGCTCGCCATTGCGCAAAGAGTTCTTTGGCATGCCGTGAACGATCCCGTTTTTTTGGATGAGAAACGCCATGGCGCCATTGAACAGTTCACCCCCCGATGATGGGAAACCTGTCCTTGAGGATGGATTTCTCGGGATATCGTTTAACCAAGCGGCCGTCGGCCTTGCGGTGGTGGCGCTGAACGGGCGTTGGCTGCGGGTGAACAAACGATTGTGTGACATGCTGCAGCGGGGAGAAGACGAACTGCTGAGCACCGATGTGCAAACGTTGACCCACCCATTGGACATGCGCGTCGACAACGCCAACGCGGAGCGCCTGCTCCGGGGCGATATCCCCCGTTACGAGATGGAGAAACGCTACTTCCTGCCGGACGGGCGGACCCTTCGGGTGTTGTTGAATGTTTCCCTGATCCACGGGGCGGACGGGCGGCCCCGGTATTTTTTCGCGATTATCCAGGACCACACCCGCCGGTTGGAGATGGAGGAGGAGTTGCGGGAAAGCCAGCGCTTGTTCGATCAGCTTTCGCGCAACAGCCGCACGGTGCTTTGGCGAATCGACCGGAATGGGATTTACACGCACTTGAGCAACAACGCGGCGGAGGTCCACGGTTACCAACCCAAGGAGCTGGTGGGAAAAGCATACTATTACGACCTCTGCCCCGGGAGCGAGCGGGCCGCGCTGGTGGCGGCGGCCGAAGAAATCATCGCCGAACGGCGGGCTTTTCGGGATTTGGAAAATCCCGTCAGGTCCAAGAGCGGAAAGATCATTTGGGTCTCCTCCAGCGGGATTCCGATTTTTGACGATTCAGGCAATTTGGCCGGATACGAGGGCTGGGAAACTGACATAACCGAAATGCGTGAGTTGAAAAACCGGCTATTGCGTGATCAGCGCCTCGAAAGCATCGGGTTGCTGGCAAGCGGCATCGCGCACAATTTGAATAACGCCCTGACCCCGGTGTTGCTGGCGGTCGATTTGTTGAAAGCGGGTGAATTACCCAAAGACCGCGCCGATCTGGTGGCCACCATTGAGAATTGCACCCGTCGGGGAACTGAAATGGTGCGGCAAATTCTCTCTTTCACCCGGGGTATTGAGGGAAACCGTAGTGTGACGGATTTGCGCGGGATTTTGCGGGACCTCGCCACCATGATTGGAGAGAGCTTTCCCAAAACCATCGACTTCACCATGGAGGTGCCTCCCGATCTGTGGCGGACGACGGCGGACGGGGGCCGGATTTATCAAGTCCTTCTCAATCTTTGCATCAACGCCCGCGACGCGATGCCCGACGGGGGGGCGCTGCGGGTGACCGCTGAAAACCGGATTTTGGACAATCGCCGGGCGTCGGGACACCCCGGTGCCAAGCCCGGGCCGCACGTGGTCCTGCGGGTTCGGGATACCGGCATCGGAATGGATCAGGAGACCCTGGACCGATTGTTTATGCCTTTTTTCAGCACCAAGGATCAAGGCAAGGGGACGGGGCTCGGGCTGGCCAGTTCGCAGGGCATCGTCAAATCCCACGGAGGGTTTTTCGAAGTGTCGAGTGAACCGGGACGAGGCTCGGTGTTTGCGGTTTGGCTCCCGGTTGGCAAAGCTTTTTCCGGTGCGGTGGCAAAGAGCGGGGACGACGGTTTGCCCCCTGCAAAAGGCGGGGAAACCATTCTGCTGGTGGATGACGAGGGGCCGGTGAGGGAACTTGCCAGCCACGCGCTCGCGGTCAGCGGCTACCGGGTTTTGGTGGCCTGCGGGGGCGGGGATGCGGTTGCTTTGTATGAAAAAAATAAGGACGAAATTGACCTGCTGGTGACCGACATGCGCATGCCCGGCATGGACGGGGCCGACCTGATCAAGGGGGTGCGGAAACAAAGTCCGGGCTTGCCGGTGCTGGTGATCAGCGGAAGCGGAAAAACCGGATTTCCGGTGGCGGAGGGGCGTTCAACCCGGTTTTTAGCCAAACCGTTCGACGCGCCTTCGTTTTTGCGCGCCGTCCGCGGGGCATTGGCGGCCACGGACTGACAGCGCCGCCCGGGGCGTGGAAAGGTCAAAGGTTGTTGTACCATTCCCGGCTAGGAAGCGGCACGCGCAAAAGATCGAGCTGGGCGCTGAAATCCAGGGGTTTGGTCTTGAGCTTCCCGGAGAGAGTGCCGATATCGAGCGAGAGATTGCCGGGTCTGTCTTGAAAGGCGGGATTGTTTTTCAGGGTGGCTTCGCGGATGAGAGTTGCGGGCAATTTGAAATGCTCAAGAACGCGCCGCCCGATTTCGTGACGGGAAAGGACTTCGGCCCCGGCCCAATGATGGATTCCGGTCAAATCGTTTCGCTCGGCCAACTCGACCAAGGCGTCGGCCAGATTGGAGGCCGCGCACGGCTGCCGGAGTTCGTCGGTAAACAAAGCGGGAGCCTCCCCGCGCGTCCAGGCGGCAAACAGGTTTTCATGGACGCTGCGTTTTCCGGAGGGAGAATTTCCCGTCAGGAGCGTGGTCCGCACAATGACGGAAAACCCGGGCGCGCGCCGGAGGATTTCATTCTCCGCCTCCAGCTTGAGTCGCCCGTAGAGCGAGCGGGGGTTGACGGGATCAGCGGGCCGGTAATGGCCGGCTTTGCCGTCGAACACCATGTCGGTGGAAACATGGATGAGGCGCGCGCCGAGATGGCGGGCCAAATCGGCCAGGCGGCCGGGCAGCCGGGTGTTGACCTGCCCGGCGCTGTCGGGATCTTCCTCGCACAGCCGGGCGTCGCTGACGGCGGCGGTGTTGATGATGACATCCGGAAAGGTGTCAAACACCGCCCGCGTGACGAGGTTTTCGTCCCGAAGATCGACCTGTTGAAAAGTGGCCGCCCCTTCGGGAGGGGAGGACTGTTTCCACCCCAGAGCTGCCACCCGGTGGCCGCGGCGCGCGGCGGAGGCCACCACCCCGGCGCCGGTTAATCCCGTCGAACCCGTTACCAATATCACCATCGGGAAAAAGTGAATCCTCGCGGCGGTGAAATCAATCCCGCAGGGTGCGGTCAATCCGGGCCAAAGCGGCGGTGAGAACCCAGACCATGAGCCATGTCGCCAAAACCGCCGGCGTGCGGAAGATCAAATCCACGCCGCTTTGCAGGAAAACGGCCAGGACTCCGAGTAAAGGGAATAGGAGGAATTGGGTTTTCCACACGCGCGGGCGCGCCGTGTGGAAAAGGAGGAAGGCCAAACCGGCCAACACCAGAACCGTGCCGGCGGCGCCGGTTTCGGCGGGCAGCCGCGTCCATTCGCTGCCGGCGTGTTCAGCATTGGGGTGCGCGGGGAGGACGGCGTTGTCAATTTCGGCACCGGCGTATTGTTCGGAAAAATAGGTCCAGCCGCCCGCGCCGAAACCGAACGCCGGCCGTTCGCGGAACATGGTCCATCCCGCGCGGACGCCGGTCTCCCATTCCGTCCGGTCGGCAATGTGGGCGTCGATGTCCCTGCCGCCGCCGAGCCGCTCCTGGCCGGCGGTGACGATGGTGTGGCTGAGAAATCCGGCCAGCACCATGGAGAGCGCAATGATCAGGCGTCCCGTGAACACGCGGGGGCCGGCGCCGGAGGCGAAAAATTCCCGGTGGAGAATGGAGGCGGCGAAATAGGCGATCAAAACGGCCGCGGCCACGGCCGCGAAGGTGGAAAAGGAGAAAAACAGCAGCAGGAGGGCGAACAGGGCGGTGAAAACAAAAAATCCGGTCGGGGTGGAGCGTTTGTGGGCGTGCCTGGGGTTCTTGAAATGGTGACCGGCCATGCCGAGGGCGACGCCGATGGCCAGGAGGAAGTAGGCCGCGCCGTGGGAATGGACCGGGAAGGGGCCGAGGAAGTTCGGGGTGGCGGCTTCATAAAACCAGAGAATGACCGGGGGGCGGGAATAGTGTTGGAAAAAGGTGACCAGAACCAGCCCCAGGGTGTTGGCGGTCAAAATCCAGAACAAGGTGTGGACCGCCTTTCTCCGGGTCAGCCCGACCCATGCCGCGCTGAGGGCCAGCCAAATTGCGGTTCCCATGATCAGGGCCTGCACCGGTCCCTCGCGAAACAAACCGGCCTCCACGCCAACCGGGAACCCCGGCAACGGGTCGGCGGGCTCCATCAGGCGAAGTCCCTCGGTGCCGCCAATGGTCCACCCGGTGTTGAAGACTTGGGCGGCCAAGAGGCCGTTGAACAGCAAACCAATCCAGAAGAGGGGAAAGGTAAGCAGACGGAAGGCCAGGCTTTCGGTTAGGGAGGCGGCCGCATTGCCGGATCGGGGAAGCAGGGCCACCACCATGGTGAACATGGCGAGGAGCAGGGCGGTGGCCTGCGACCAAATGAGGGTGGCCCCGACGGACCAGGGCAAAAAACAGACAAAGGCTCCCAGCAAGCCCACGAGAAGTTTTTCGGCCTCATGGACGGGTGTCAGCGGATGGAAACGCTTTTTTCCGGAAGCGGATTCCCCGGAACGGGAACCGCGGATTGGTTTTCCTGCCATGGTCGAAGCGGTTTTGAAATGATGTCGTAAGCTTGGTTGCGGCAGTTGGCCGCGGGTCGTGTAATTGGAAACGGATGATGGAAACGTCTTGTGAAGCGCGATGCGAATCAAAAGCTTCCCAAACGTCAATTTTTATGAATGAGTAACGAATGCCGTTTTTTGTCCTAAAGCCGGTTATCGACCATGAAACTTGAAGAATTAGCCCGACCCGCCGTTTTGACCCAGCCGGTTTACGAACCCGGCCGGCCGATAGAGGACGTGGCCCGGGAACTCGGTTTGGATCCCAAGGGGATTGTCAAACTGGCCTCCAATGAAAACGCCTTCGGCCCGTCTCCCCTCGCGGCGGGGGCGGCGGAAAAGGCCCTGCGGCACGCCCATTTGTACCCGGACGGGGGCACCCACGCCCTGCGCGGGGCGATCGCGCGGGCGCGGGGCGTGGATCCCGGCCAGATTGTGCCCGGCAACGGCTCGAATGAAATCATCGAATTGCTCGGACATGTTTTTCTCGGACCGGGCGACGAAGCGGTCATGGGCACGCCGGCTTTCATCGTGTACAAGCTGGTGACGCTGCTGTTCGGAGCCAAACCGGTGGAGGTTCCCCTGCGCAACCACCGGCATGATCTGGGAGACATGGCCGCCGCGGTGACGGACAAGACCAAGCTGGTCTTTCTTCCCAGCCCCAACAATCCAACCGGGACGGCGAATGACGCGGGGGAAATCACGCGGTTTGCGCGGGACCTGCCCGAACACGCGGTGTTGGTGTTCGACGAGGCCTATGCCGAATATTTGGACGAGCCGCCCGATTTGCGACCCTTGCTTGAGGAAGGGCGGCCGGTGGTTTGTCTGCGGACGTTTTCCAAAATTTACGGATTGGCGGCTTTCCGCCTTGGCTACGCATGGACCACCCTGGAGATGGCGCAATTGCTCAACCGGGTGAGGCAACCGTTTAACGTTAACGCGATCGGGCAAGCGGCGGCCATCGCGGCGCTGGAAGACCGGGAGTTTTTGGAAACCTGCCGGGCGGGAAACCGGGCCGGGCTTCGCCAATGGGAGGAGGGGTTGAAGGCCCTTGAGTTGGAGTGGGTGCCCTCGGAGGCGAATTTTCTCCTTGTCAGGGTGGGCGACGGGGCGGAGGTTTTTCGGCGAATGCAGGAAGCCGGTGTCATTGTCCGGCCGCTGGCACCCTATGGTTTGCCGGAACATGTGCGGGTGACCATCGGTCGGGCCGGGGAAAATCAACGGGCGTTGGAAGCCCTGGCCGCCATGTTAAACAAAGTATTGCCATCATGAAACGGATTGCAGGGGTGCTGAAGGCGTGAACGCGCTTTTTGGCAGTTTGTTGACTTTGGGAGGATTGACCATTCTGCACGCCTTGTTGGCGGCCGGGGAGGCCGGGTTGATGAAACAACGGCTCAGCCGGGCGGAGGAGTCGAAAGAGAATCCGCAACCCCGCACCCTGACCAAGCTGCTCGATGACATCAACCTGACCACCCGCGCGATCCGGTTGGCCGTTATATTGACCACCGTGGGGTATGGGTGGGTTTTGGCCATCCTGGTGGTGGATTTTGCGGTGCAATGGTTTCCGGATGCACTGGGGTTGCGGGTCCTGGCGGCGGCGGTTGTTTTCGCGGTGGCCGCCGCTTTTCATTATGCGGCGGGAGAACTGGCACCCCGCTTGTGGGCCTTGAACCATCCTGAACGAGCCCTGAGGTTCGCGGTGGGGCCGGTGGTTCTGGCGCGCGTCTTTATCCGGCCTTCGGCGTCCTTAATCAGCCGCTTGCTTGGTTGGGTTTTCCGTTCCTGGAGGATGGAAACCGATTTGGACACGGAGGTGCTGGACGGGGAAACCCAAACCCGGGTGCTGGAGCGGGAAGGGGTGATTTCGCCCGTAACGGCGATGATTTTGCGAAACGCGGTCTCCATGAGAAAACGGGTGGCCCAGGATATCTTGTTGCCCAGAAACAGCATTCAGTACCTTGATTTGACGGATGCCAAGCCGGTGAACATGGACATCATCCGCCGTTCAGGCCACACCCGGTTTCCCCTGTGCGAAGGGGATTTGGACCGCTGCATTGGCTTGGTTCACATCAAGGACATCGTCCGCCTGCGGGGCGATTGGACTCAAGTGGATTTGCGAACCATCCGCCGGGATATTCTTCGGTTCTCCCTGGATGATTCTCTTGACGTGGTGTTGCAACGCCTGTTGCGGCAAAAATTGCACATGGCGCTGGTTACCGACGAGTTTGGGGGCACGGTGGGGGTTATCACCCTGGAAGACGTGTTGGAAGAACTTGTGGGGGATATCCAAGACGAGTTCGACCGCGAGGAAGACCCTATCAAATCCATGGAGGACGGGAGTTACCAGATAGACGGGCTGGCTCCGATTCACGAGGTGGAGGAGCAGCTGGGCGTGGAGCTTTCCAACGCCGAGGTATCCACCTTCGGCGGTTACATTATTTCAGAACTGGGCCGCATGCCGGTTGAAAAACAGTTGGTGCGGCTCGGGCGCTTGGAAATCAAGGTAACCGGAGTCACGGAAAAACGCATCACCAGCACGGTGGCGCGGGTGATGCCGTCCGAAGTCCCCGATGACTTTATGAGTGACTGACCGTTTCCTCCGGTGCGGTCCGGTCGAGGGCATGCAACAAATCCCGCAAGACCTCGCCCCGTTGGCTCAAAAACAGAAAGCGGTCCTCGCTCAAGGTTGCGAAGGATTGTTCCAGGATTCCGCGCGGCGGTTTCCGCATGGTGAGAAGACGGCGGAGATTGGGGACCAAGTCTTCCATGTGACCGGTTTGCAGGTCGAGGCGTATCAGCTCGGCCAAGGCCGTCTGATTGCGGGGGTCGGAGGAAATGGCGTGGTTCAGCACGCGCCTGGCAAGACCGAAGTCCTCCAAATCCACAAGCCGACGCGAGACGAGAATATAATTGTCGGTGCGCAGGCCGCGGGTGCCGATGAATTGAGAGAGGTGCCCCTCGCCCGCTTCCCGGCTACCCATGCCCAGGTAACCGATGGCATAAAGGCCGTTGAGAACGGGGGCGTAGGTGTTGGCGAAATCGGGGTTGTCGCGCGAATGCTTTTCAAGAAAATCAATTCCCTGGCGGAATTGGTCGTTGTTTAAATAAGCCTCAGCGACCAGAATGGCGGGTGCTGCCAGGGAATGCCCGGCCCGGTCGGCGGTTTGGAAGATCTTTAAGGCCAACTCGGGGTTTTTGGTGGCGGCCGCGAATTCGGCCAAAGGCAGGAGAACGTTGGCGTCATGGGAAAAATCGTTCATGATCCGCTCTGCCTCGCGATTCGCCCGTTCGACATCACCGTTGGCATGGTGCGAGTAGGCCAGTCCAATTCGGGGGGCGGCGGCCATGGGATTATTCAGTTGGCGCATGACCGCAAACGAATGGGCGCGGCTTTGTTGCCCCATTTCCCGGTAAAAACGGCTGAGGAGAATGTAAACCTCATCCTGATCAACCAAACGGTCCACCAAGGCTTCCAAGCGCTGGATGGCCGCCATCCGCTGGCCGCGTTCCCAGTCGATGCGGGCCAGCAAAATTCGGGCTTCACGGTTGTTTTGCAAACCATAGTCGATAAGCAAATCCTCCGCCATGTCGAAATTGCTGCGGTGAAAATGGGCGGTGGCGGCCGCCAGAGCGGTGGTCTGATTGATGGTGGTCAGCACCGGTTCGGCGGGCAGGATGGATTCGGCGATTTCCTGAACCCGGTCATCCTCCTGGTTGGCCAGCAAAACCCGGTAAGTGGTGCGCAGATAATCCAGATCCTCCTCCGCGAAGGGAACACCCTCCACGAGAACACGGGATGCCAGATCAGGACGGTTGGCGCCACTGTAAACTTCGGCAAGCACCTTTCTGGCTTCAAGATTGGTGGGGCTTTTGGCATGGCCGACTCGAACGAAATGAACTCCTTCACGCACTTTTCCCTCCCGGATCATGCCAAGACCCCTCTCAATGAATTCCTCTCCCCAGGCAATTTGGTAGTCATCCCATTTCCATGGAAGAACGATTTGCACGTAGGATCCGCTCTGAAAATCGCGTTTGTATCGAACAAAGCCATACACTAGCAAAGCGGCCGTCATCCAGCCCGTCACCGCCAGAAGCAAGACCAGAAGGCCAATCCGGCCCAGCACCGGGCGAAAGACCACTTCACCGTGTTTGTTGCGGACCCTTCGCAAAAACCCGAAGAGAACATCACCTTTTTTGAAAAAACCATTCATGGGTTAACCTTTGACTTGGGAAGATAAAATCATGGATTGTGCCAGATTGACTACCCCAATGGGATTCGGGTGCCAATCGGAAAGAGATTTTTTTGAAAAAAAAAATCGACATAAACGACCGGTGCTGGCTTAGTGGTAAGAACTTTCGGAATCCAAAATCTAATCAAACCTGAAAATCAACACGCAAAGCTATGAAAATCATCAAATTCACTTTCCTGGTCCTTTTCCTGTCCCTCTCCACGGGCGCAATGGGGCAAAATCTGCTCAATCTTAACGATTTGGTCCGCGAAGTCGGTGGTGACAGAGAAAATGTCGAGCTGATCGTCCAACGGGCTGTTAGCCAGTCACCCGATCAGATCGCTGATATTATCGAGGTTCTGATCAAAGCTTACCCGGAATTGACCGAGCAAATTGTTTTTGGTGCGATTGCCGGGTTGCCGCGTCCAGACCGGGACAAAATCTACGAATTGATCCGCAGGGCCATTTTCACGAATCCCGGCATGGCTCCCCAAGCGGTGGCCGGTGCCCTTCGCGCGACCGAAGGGATGGGACCTGAAATCGAACGGGCTGCCCAAGTCGCGATGAACGAGTATCTCAGCAATCCCGCCGCACCTGGAAAGGCCGTTGGCGGTGAATCACAATCGGGCACGCCGGCCTCCAGTTTCGAAGGCACAATTCTGAGTCCGTCTTTGTAATTTCATTTCCCTCCCCCTTTGATTTCAGCGATCCGAGGTCAGTAAGTCGCTAACAGATACGAAAAAAGTAATTTTTAAAAATGAATAAAGTAATCAATCTTAAAAAAACCGGTTTAACCTTTGGCATCGCGACCTTGCTTGCAGGCCAAGTTCCAAGTGGTGTTGGGGCTTCGCCGCTCGTGACCATTGGAGATAACGCCGATATTTTCTTCAACGGTGGAGTTACCGCAAGATATGACGATAACATATTTTTGCAGAATAACGCCAAGTCCGATTACGTGTTCATTTTTTCACCAGGGGTGGAGTTGAACGTCGGCAATCAAGTTACAGGTAATGTCAATCTTTACTACCGTGAAGACATCTATCGATATGACGATTTCAGCCGGTTGGATACAAATCAGTCCAATATTTTTCTGGAAGGGTTTATGGTTCAACCGCGTTTGTCACTGAGAGTGAACGCGAGTTACGAGGAGTTAATCCAAAACACTCCGGAAATCATTACTGCGCAAACGGGGGAAAATCTGGTTGAACGGGATCTTTACAAGGCGGGAGTGCGCGGAGAATATGAAATTTCTCAAAAGACTTCCGTGGCCACCGGAATCAATTACAGTGGGATTCGGTATGATACCATTGGGTACACTGATTCTGATAGCATTTCGATTCCAGTTAATTTCTACTACGAGGTGACACCCAAAGTTGATTTGAGTGTGGGCTATCGTTTCAGAAACACCGACACAAAGGATGTCAGAGGTGCTCCCACTTACACGCCAAGAGCTGACTATCGCGATCATAACTTCAATGTTGGAGTTCGTGGTGAGATTCTTCCCAAATTGCAAGGGGAAGGCCGTGTTGGTTACCAAGACCGATCTTTTCGGGGAGTTGGCTCCGGCAGCCGCAGCACCATGTCGGCTG
>PXDN01000132.1 GCA_003566375.1 Opitutia bacterium | reverse complement strand
CGTGGCATTCCGGCCTTGCCGGATGAACGGTGAATCCTCAGCCGGCCCCGGCGGCCTGACGATCCAGTGTTTCAATACAGAGCAGCAACGCCCGCGGCAGGTGAAACGGGTCTTTCACCGGCAGGGCCACCGTTTCCGCAAACGGCTTCCCGTGGCGGTCCAGTTTCTGCCGCCACTCCCCGTGTTCCTCCACCGGAAAATGCTCGAAACTGTAATCGGCCACCCGGTCATACCACTCCAGACACCACGGCTCCCCGGAATGCTCGTGGGCCAACAACAGCGCGTAAAGCGCCTCGGTGTGCGGCCACCAAAGTTTGCTGTCGGCGAATTTCCATCCAATCTCCTCCCCGCCGTCCGCGTCCACGGCCAGGAGAATCCCTCCGCCGGCTTCGGTGTCCCAACCGCGTTCCAGATGCCGCCGAATCAGGCGCGTGGCGAGGCGAACACGCTCCCAATCCTCCCGGTCGCGGGCGATGTGGATCTGAAACCACATGTCCTCGATCACGTGCCCGGGGATCACAGCGGTGCCAAGCGGCGGCGGATAGGGAGAACCGTCCGCGGAGATCCGTTCCAACACCAGATCGCGCTCCGGATCGTAAAAGCGGCTGAAGATCTCCTCCGCCATGTCCAGCGCCGCCCGCCGGTAGGGTTCCTCGCCGAGTTGGAGACCGAGTTCCCAGAAAATCAGCGAAAACATCATCGGCAGCCCGTGAACCCGGGCTCCGGGCGGAACCGGATAGGGAAAATGGGGAATCTGATCGTGCGGCAACTTCAGTTTGCGCAACACGGCCTCCGCCGTCGCGCGCGCCAGGGCTTCGGCCTCAGGGTCACCGGTGGCGGCCAAGTATTCTGTCAATCCATACAAGGCGAAACCGTCCACATAGAGGCTTTCGCAACCCCGCAGCACGGAGCCGTCCGGCCCGAGCAACAGCGCCCACCCGTCTTCCGCTTCCAGCCACCCCCGGCGGGCGCAATGAAAAATCGAGCGGGCGGTTGCCAGCCAGTCGCCGGCCTCCGGCAGTTGCCGGTGCAGGCGGCTGAAGACCCAAACCGCGCGCCATTGGCTCCATAGCCATTTCTCCCGGTTGAGGAGGGACCCGTCGTCGGCGATGCAGGTGTTGATACCGCCGTCGTCAGGGTCCATGGCGTGGCGCAGCCAAAACGGCAGGATCTCCTTCAGCAGGTGATCCCGCAGGAAAGCGGCTTGTCCGGCAAAGTCACGATTGGCAAGGATCGGTGGACGCATGACCTGCAAACCTAGCCGGATTAGGGATACAGGATCAATCCCCCAATGTTATCCGGCTAGGAATTCCAAGGATACCACCTTCCTTGTGATTTTTCGCCAATCTTTCCGATCCGCCAGACGAGGCGGGAAACGGTTAGAAACCCACTCCAGTGGGACCTCCCCGCCACTGCCATGCAGGCGGGTGTTTCGCCCTTTGGCCTGTTTTTTGGACTGCGGCGGCATGACGCCGCTTTGAAAGTGGGCGACATGTCGCCCCAGCCAAAGCGCCGACGTGTCGGCGCACTCCATGGAAATTCAGATTGGTTCGGGTAGCGGCGGATGCCACGCTTATCTGGGCTTTGCCGCATCGTGACGAAAATCGCTGTCGGGATCGGGATCGAATCCGATTTCGAATCCGATTTCGATTTCGATTTGGATTCCCACCCACTCTGAGGGGAGAAGACACAAAATCCGTTTTTAAGGTAAGCCCTCAACAAACCACACATTCCTCCTTTTGCCTTCCTCCCAAGTTAACTGTTAACCTTCGCCGGGGAAAAGCTGCCTTGCGGAAAACCGCCCCAAATGATTTTTTGATGCCAACTGAAATTGTTTTCAGCTTCTTAACCTTCCAACCATAAATCTTATGAAACGTCCCCTGATTTCCCTCAATACCACTATCCTCGGCACCGGATTGGGTGCGTTGCTTTTCGGTTTGTCCGTTCCTTTGGCACAGGGACAATACTTTGTCCGCGGTGAATTGAACGGTTGGGACACCTCCTCTCAAATGACGGATGAGGGAGGCGGCCTGTTCACCTACCAAGCCACCGGCCTCACGCCGGGGGCCATGTATGAATTCAAAATCGCCACCGAAGATTGGTCCATCGACTGGCCGGGCAGCAACGCGCGGGTGATGGCCGACGCCAACGGCGAAATTCTTTTCCGCGCCTTCGACCAGGAAACGTGGACGGACGGCTGGATGCCGGATGCCGCGCGACGGGTTGGTTACTCGGATTCCGGATTGCACGGCTGGGAACTGATCGGCTCCATGACCGGTTGGGACGCTTCCCCCGTCAGCTTGACCGACATGGGCAACGGTCTCTACGAGGGGCAGGTTTTCCTCAGTGATGGAGATTATGAATACAAGTACCGCATGACCGGCAGTTGGGACATCAATCTCGGCGGAGACTTCGGGAATTCCGCCGGCAACATCGCCTTGAACGTTCCCGTTTCCGAAACTTACATCTTCCAGTTGGATTTGATGAACGGTCGTTTTGACGCGGCCCCCATTCCCGAACCTTCCACCTACGCCCTGCTCATTGGACTTGGCGCGCTGGGACTGGCCTGGCTGAAGCGGCGCCGCGCCGCCCGCTGAAACGGCCGGATGCCGGCGGCGTCCGCAGAACCCACCCGCGGCCCGGCTTCCCTGACGGGGGCCGGGCCGCGTGATTTCCCCCTTTTTCCCATTCCCTAAGCATGGCTCCCAAATTTTTCCCGCGTCTTTCCGCCATCCTCTTGCTGGCCCTCCTTCCGCTTCCCCCGGCGGCTTCGGGCGAAGCGCCCGACCACTGGGCGGTGGATGCCGTTTGGTACCAGATTTTCACCGAGCGTTTCCGCAACGGCGATCCGTCCAACGACCCGACGCGCGCTTCCCTGGAGAAACCGATTGTTCCTTCCGAAAAGTGGAACATCACGCCATGGACCGCCGACTGGTACGCGCGCGCCGACTGGGAAGAGGAACTGGGCCCGCATTTCTTCGACAACGGGGTGTTTCACCGGAGATTCGGCGGAGATTTGCAGGGGGTGATCGACAAGCTCGACTACCTGCGCGACCTCGGGGTGACCGCGATTTATTTCAACCCGGTCTTTCACGCCCGCTCGATGCACAAATACGACGCCAGCAGCTTCCACCATGTCGATCCGCATTTCGGGCCGGACCCGGAGGGCGACCTGGCCTTGATGGAGCAGGAAACCAACGACCCGTCCACTTGGGTCTGGACCTCCGCCGACCTGCTGTTTCTCGACCTGATCCAACAGGCCCGCGAACGGGGCATTCGGGTGATCATCGACGGGGTTTTTAATCACACCGGACGCGAGTTCTGGGCCTTCCGGGATTTGCGCGCCAACCAGGAGGAGTCGCCCTACGCGGATTGGTACAAGGTGATCCGTTTCAACGACCCCCGCACCCGCCGCAACGATTTTGCCTACGAGGGCTGGTGGGGATTCCTCTCACTGCCGGTTTTCGCCCACTCGGAGGACGGCAAGGATTTGCACCCGGGGCCCAAACAATACGTCTGGGACATCACCCGCCGCTGGATGGCGCCCGACGGGGATGTCAGCCGCGGGGTGGACGGCTGGCGCCTCGACGTGGTGGAGGAGGTGCCGATCGGTTTCTGGCGGCAGTGGAACGAATTGGTCCGCGAAATCAATCCGGAGGCCTACACGGTGGCCGAGATCTGGGGGGACGCCAAGGAGTTCGTCGAGGCCGGCGGCTTTTCGGCCACCATGAATTATCACGGTTTCGCGGTGCCGGTGAAAGGTTACCTGATCGACAACACCATCGGACCGGATGAGTTTTTCCGCCTCTTGACCGGGCGCAAGCAGCACCTCTCCCCGAAGATGGCCTTCACCAACCAAAACCTGCTCGACTCCCACGACACCGACCGGGTCGCCTCGATGATCGTCAACCGCCGGGTCCACGACTACATCCACCCGGACAAATTCGACTACGACGAGAGCCGCGTGGTCTCCCCCCGCCATTCCGACAAATACAAATTGCGCAAACCGCGCGAAGACGAACGCGATATCCAAAAACTGGTGACGCTTTTCCAAATGACGTTTCTTGGAGCGCCGATGGTCTATTACGGAACCGAGGCGGGCATGTGGGGAGCGGACGACCCGTGCGACCGCAAACCGATGATCTGGCCCGACCTTGATTTCGACCCGGAAACGCGCGATCCCCGCGGCCATCCGCGCGAACCCGACGAAGTGGCTTTTGACCACGGGCTGCATGAATTTTACAGCCGGGCCATCGCCCTGAGGAATGAGAGCGCCGCTTTCCGCCGGGGAGACTTCCGCCCCGTCGCCGCGCTGGAGGAGGAAAACGTGGCCGCCTATGTCCGCACGCTCGGCAACGAGCGCCTGCTGGTGGTGTTGAACCGCGGCCGCGACGACCAACGCATCCGGCTGCCGCTCGACCGTTCGCTGCGCCGCTGGTGGCGGCCCCGCGCCAAACCGGTTTTCTTCACCGGCGGGGAAACCGGCGGGATTTCAGGCCGGATTCGTGGCGGAGCGTTGGAAACCGACTTGCCCGCGTTAAGCGGCGCGGTGTTTCGGCTGGAGTAAGTGGCCCCGATGGTGAAAGAATATCGGGACCATGAGCGGCCGTGCCCACATTGACCCTGCCCGAAAAGGGCTCACCGTCGGCTGGAGCGCGAAAGGATGTCTTTGGAATGCTTTCCGGATTCGGTCCGCCGGGCGCCGGCCGGTCTTCCTTTTCCTCGTTATTTTCGTTTGGCTGACCGCGCTTTGTTCCACGGTGTCCCTGCATGCCTGGCGGAGCGGCGAGTTGCTGGTTTGGATCAACAGCGACAAGGGACACAACGGTCTCCGCGAGGTGGCGGCCCGTTTCGAAGCCGAACTCGGCATCAACGTCACGGTGGAAACGCCGGAGGGGTTGACCGACAAATTCCAACAGGCCGCCCAGGCGGGCAAGGGTCCGGACATCGTGTTTTGGGCACACGACCGCCTCGGTGAATGGGCCGACGCCGGGCTGCTCCGCCCGGTGGAAATCCGGCCGGGCTACCGGGATGGGTTTTTCCCGAAAGGATGGGAGGCGGTGGAACACGGCGGCCGCACCTGGGGATTTCCCGTGGCCTTCGAAGTGGTCGGCCTCATTTACAACCGCGCCCTGCTGACCGACCCGCCCGCCCGGCTCAACCAGATGGACGCCATCCACCGGGAGCTGCGCGCCCGCGACAGCCGCAACACGGCCATCATGTGGGATTACGTGAACCCCTACTTCACCTGGGGGATTCTCGCCAGCGGCGACGGCTACGTGTTCGGGCAAACCCCGGACGGCGCCTACGACGTCACCGATGTCGGGGTGGCCGCGCCGGGCGCGGTGGCCGCCTTGGAGGAAATCGTCGGCCTGATCGACCGCGGCATCCTGCCCCGCGGCTCCACCTACAGCGTGATGGAGCAACAGATGAACCGGGGACGGCTCGCCATGATGATTTCCGGACCCTGGGCCTGGAGCAACCTGCGCCGAAGCGGCATCGACTTCGGCGTGGCGCCGGTGCCCGGAGTGGGAGGAAATCCCGGACGGCCGTTCGTCGGCACCCTCGCCGCCTTTTTTAACCGCTCCACCCCCAACATAGACCTGGCCCTCGAATTCATCGAGCATTACGTGCTCACCCCGGAAGGACTGCGGGCCATCAACCGCGACGTCCCGGTCGGCGTTCCGGCCCACCGCGACTTTTACGGGGAACTCGCCGCCGAGAGTGAAATCGTGGCCGCCTCCATGGTGAATGTGGAAAACGGCCAACTCATGCCAAGCATTCCGCAAATGGGCCGGTTTTGGAGCGCCACCCGCTCCGCCCTGCAAATCTCCACCAACGGCCAGGCCCCGCCCGCCGACGCCCTGGAGGAAGCGCGGAGAAGCATGTTGCCATGAACGCCCGGTCCCTGCCGCCGCCGTTCCGGTTCCTGATTTCCGCGCTGGCGCTCGCGCCCGCCCTGTGGATCAGCTTTGTTCTTTACCAAGCCGGGCACGCGGTGACCGGGCTCGCGGTGCTGCTGGTGGTTTGCACCGGTATCCATGTTTACACGACAGCCCGCAACCCGGCGTGGCGTTACCTCTTTCCCGGTTTGCTCGGGTTCGGCTTGTTCGTGATCCTGCCGCTGGTTTACACGGTTGGCATCTCCTTCACCCGCTTCGACTCCTCCCACCTCCTCTCCTTCGAGCGGGTGCGGGCGGATTTGTTGACCGAGACCCGCCGCACCGGGCCGGAGGTGTTCGCCCACCGTTTGCTGGAAAGGGAAGACGGCCTGTTCCGAGCGCGCTTCACCGACACCGTCCAACCGGAAAGGAAATACCTCTCGGAGCCGTTCTCCCTCACGCCGCGCTTCGCGGGCATCGACGGTCCCGGGCCGGTGCCCCTGCACCCGGCGCTTGCGGACGATCCCCTCCCCGGACGGCTTCTCGACCTCCCTGAAATCACCCGCCGGGGCCTCTACCTCCCGTTGCGGGAAGCCGCCTTCTCTCTGCCGGACGGGCGCGCCCTTGCGGTGGCCGACCTCCGGCATTTCGCCCCCCAGGACCGGCTCTGGGAGGAACGAACGGACGGCGCCCTCGTCAACCGCCTCGACGGCCGGGTCATCCGCCCGGATTTCAACGTGGGCCGCCATGTTGACGAGCACGGGGAGGCGGTCGGGTTTGGCTTCCGCACCTGGGCCGGACTGGAAAATTACCGGAAAATTGTCGCCGATCCACGGATACGATCTCCCTTTCTCCGCATCTTTGTCTGGACCGTTGTCTTCGCCGGAATATCGGTGGCCGCCACCTTCGCCCTCGGCCTGCTGCTGGCGGTTTTGCTGCAATGGAAGGAGCTGCGCGGGCGGCACGTTTACCGGACCCTGCTGATTCTCCCCTACGCGGTCCCGGCGGTGCTCTCGATCCTGATCTTCCAAGGATTGTTCAACCAGGAATTCGGGGCGGTGAACGAGTTGCTGCGTTTCCTGTTTGGCGCGGCCCCGGACTGGAACACCAACCCAACCATGGCGCGGGCGATGGTGCTGCTGGTGAACCTGTGGCTCGGTTATCCCTACATGATGCTGATCTGCACCGGCATGCTGCAATCGATCCCCGGCGACATCTACGAGGCGAGCGCCATCGACGGGAGCGGGCCGGTGAAAAACCTGGTTTACATCACCCTGCCGATGATCCTGCCGCCGTTGCTGCCGCTGTTGATCGCCAGTTTTGCCTTCAATTTCAACAACTTCAATCTCATCCACCTCCTCACCCTCGGCGAACCGGCCATGGTGGGCGGAGGCATCGCGGGGGAGACCGACATCCTCGTCACCTACACCTTCAGCCTGGCCTTCCGCGACTCCGGCTCCAACTACGCCCTGGCCAGCGCGATCGCCACGATCCTCTTCGTGATCGTCGGCGCCCTCGCCTGGCTCAACCTGAAACTCTCCACCCGCCGCGCCCGCCCGCTCCCCCGGTGAGACCTTGATGAACGAATCCATGCCCTCCTTTTCTTTTAAACAAACCGCCGCCCACCTGTTTCTCATCGGTTTCATCGCCTTGGTGACGGTGCCGTTTTTTTTGGTGTTGTCGGCTTCCTTTCGGGCGGGGCATTTCGCGCCGAACCAGTTGATCCCGGAACAGGTGAGCACGGAACATTGGCGGTTTGTGCTCGGGCTGCCCTTCGAGGAGATCGCCGATCCAGCCACCGGGGAGACCCGCACCGTGCGCGCGGCGGTGCCGCCGCTGCGCTGGCTCTGGAATTCGGTCAAGGTTTCCGTGACGGCTTCGCTCGGCATCCTGCTGCTCTCGGGCACCGCCGCCTACGCGTTTGCCCGCATGCGGTTCGCGGGCAAGGAACCGATCTTGAAGGGGCTGCTCATCCTGCAAATGTTTCCGCTGGTGCTGGCGCTGGTCGCCTTTTACGTGATCCTCGATTTTCTCGGCGGCTGGCTGCCCGCCCTGGGATTGAACACCCATCCCGGCCTGATCCTGATTTACCTTGGCGGCATCTCCCTTTTCATCTGGATGATCAAGGGGTATTTCGAAACCATTCCGCCCAGCATGGAGGAATCGGCCGCCATCGACGGGGCCACCCCGTTCCAAACGTTTTGGCGCATCCTCCTGCCGATCAGCGCGCCGATCTTCGCGGTGGTGTTCATCCTCTCCTTCATCGGCTACATGTCGGAATACCCGGTCGCCTCGGTGGTCCTGCAAACCAGCGACCAATGGACCCTCGCGGTCGGAGCGCACAGCTTTTTGTATGAGCAGGAAAAACTCTGGGGACGCTTCGCCGCGCTTGCGGTGCTCAGCGGCGTGCCGATCACCGTGATTTTCCTACTTTGCCAAAGGTGGGTGGTCAGCGGACTGGCCGCCGGCGGAATCAAGGAGTGAGGCCGGTGCGGCGGCCCCCGGTGCCGCGGTGAATGGGTAACGGATTAAAACTTTTTCCAATGATGATAATGTCTGGTTGGTGTTGTTTCAGGTTTGAAACTGGCTGGAGTGGGCGACCACGCCGAAAATGGCCGAGAGGCAGACGACGGCGGCATAACTCTTTTCAGAAGGGCGCATGGGCGGGAGGATAGGTGGATAGACAAGATGAATTCCCCCACTCCCCTAGCTGGAGAGTAGAGCCGTCAAGCAGTTACAGGATTTCCCAGAAGTTTTCTCCGCCTGGAATTAATTCAGGGTTAATCCGTTCGTCGAAGCTGAGGAACCGAATATTGTGATTCACGGCCAATGCCAAAAGGTAAAGATCGGTGATCTGTTTGGACCCGATTCCGGCCAAGGATGGAAACGTGGCGACGTCCAGCAATGACACGTCGTCCGGGATAGAACGATGCCCGTGGGCCTTTACTATCAACTTTCTCAGGAGATTTGCCGCCCGTTCGGGGGATCCCGGTCCATCGGGATAGGACGGGTGACCGAGAGTCCGAACAAACCCGTTCTCGGTTAACGGGCAGGTCACCCAACCCGAGGACGCTGTTTCATTGAACCAGCTGATCGCTCTTTGGTGATGGGTGTGCGCCGTATCAACGCGGGCAATCAAAACGTTGATGTCGAGTAACCTCATTCCTCTATACTCCAAGCTCTTCACGCATGGCATCAAGTTTTTGGTTCGTCAGCCTCCGTTTTCGACCGCGCCGTCGCCTCAAGACAGGAACACCGTGGGGGTCAAGCTCCATGAATTCCGCTTCTTCCGCCGTGATCGAGCCGGATGCCTTGTCGGATTTCGGCGCCGTAACCGTTTCCAAACCTTCGATCACCAGGCGCTTCAGAGTTGATCCGCGCAACCGGGCAACCGTCTTCGCGCGCAAAAACAGGGCGTCGGGCAATTCAATCGTGGTTTTCATGTATGCCCATATTTATGCCCATATTTTGGCTTGTCAAATTATACGACCCTCTGTCAATCCCACTTCGGCCGAAGCCGAAGATCAAGGTATCCGTGGCGGTACCAGCTTCAGTTTATCGGGAAACAATGCATGGTTTCTTCTGCCGCATCCAGTCCGGAAATTCGGTGCATCGAGCGGAAGGACCTACTCGATGTTTCTGATTCGGTAAAAGCGCCGATCAAACTGATCGAACTCGGGAGCCGCCAGGATAACATCTCCATTAAGGTTCTCCACCACGGCAAATGGTTCCCAACTGGTAAGATCCGTTGATGCTTCGAGTTCATTGTGCATCGAACAGAACCTCTTTAATCATCCAAGAATTCTAAAATTGTGCTTGCCGTAGCCTTTCTTCCCGATCTCAAACAGGAGTTTACGGACAGCTTTTTTGAACCATGAGGCGCCGTTCCACAATCCTTCTTTTGTTCGGAGCACTGTTTGTTCTGGTGAGCTGCACCGGTTCCCGGGAACCCAAGCCGGTGACTTCCGTTCCCATCGACCTTCAGTACAAGGATGGCATGCGGGCCGGGGCGATTCGCATCAGCAACGGGTTCTTCACCGACAATCGCACCATCGGATGGATGGAGGTGCATTATTTCACCATTCCGGAGCAGCGTCCGCATCCTGACCTGCGCGCCGCCTACTGGCTGGTGGAGCAGGACATCGAAACCCTCGCGACGCGGGAGACTCTCTATTTCGCTTCTCCCTTCGACCTGCGAGGTCCGCTTACAACCGTGCGTTACAGCGACAATCGGTTGCTGCAGACGATGAACCGCCACTCGTCCTACGTCTGGGAGCCGGGGAGGTTTTATCGCACCAGCCCGGGGGGTAATCTCCGCGAGCCCAACGATACGATGAAACATTTTCCCATCGACTACGCGCACGGTTTATACCTTTTCGGCGAGTGGGCGCGCGATATCCCTGGCACAACCCATAGTCGCCTTGTGTTGGCCGATATGAACGACGACGGGCGGATCGTCTGGAGGAGTGAGCCTTTTCCGCATGAAGTCTTCAATCTCTATCAGGCATACCTGCCCTTCAGTAGTCCGGTCGGGCGTTTGGTGGACCCCAAGACAATTCTTCTCCTGTGGGTAAAGGAGCCGGATGGAGTTCCCGGCTCAGGGATCAGATTGAGAAATTTCGAGTTCACGCTGGTCGATGTGGAATCGGGTGAAATGAGGCCCTTGGGCGTGCTGCGCCTCCATGCCGCTTCTCTCCACGCCTGGGACATTGATCTCCAAAGCGACCCTCCCCGCGTCGCGGTGGGCCATGGTGCGGGAAGGCTGCCGGATGGAAGGCGTGTCAGGACCGGGACTATTGTTTCGGAAATCGGTACTGAAGTTCATGTCGGCGCTGACGGAGGCGGCATCGCCTGGTTTGATAGCCTGTGGGAGCCCGCATTTTCACCCGACGGTCGTCACATCATAGGTCGCACGCATTTCACCTGGCAGTTCGAGGGACGGCCTCAAAGAAAATCCGGTCAAGGGTTTTGCGTTTCGGGCGGGGTTGGACTAGTTCCTCCTTTCAACTTCAACACCAATCAATAACCAAGTATCATGACCATGAAAAAAACCATTCTCGCGTTTCTCGGCTCCGCCTTGTTGTTCGCTTCGCCGTTGCTGCACGGCGCCGGCTCCTACGAGCTGGACAACGTTCACTCGTCGGTGATTTTCAAAATCAAACACAACGATCTTTCTTACTACTTCGGGCGATTCAACGACTACTCGGCCGACATCCGCTGGGCGGAAGATCCGGCCGACAGCCGGTTCCGTTTCACGATCCAAGCCGCCAGTGTGGACACCCACAACGAGCGCCGGGACAACCATCTGCGCAGCAATGATTTTTTCAGCGCCCGGCAACATCCGGAGATTCAATTCGCCAGCCGGGAGGTGAAGAAAACCGGTGACAACACCTACGAAATCACCGGAGACCTCACCCTGCTGGGCGAAACCAAGCCGATCACCTTTACCTGGAAAGAGACCGGGGCCGGAGAAGGTCCGCGGGGCGACCACCGGCGCGGCGGCATAACCACTTTCACCATCAAACGCAGTGATTTCGGCATGAATTACATGCTGAACCGCCTCTCGGACGAGGTGGAAATGACCGTAAGTTTGCAGATGATTCGCCAATAAGACCCGCGGATACGATTTCATGACGCCCCTCGAACTCCTGGAACCGCTGTTTTGGGCGGCGGGGGTGGCCGGTCTGCTCTTGGCCGCCGCTCTCGCGCTTCCCGTTTCATGGACCGGCAAAAAGTCGGTACGGCGGGTAATTCT
>PXDN01000261.1 GCA_003566375.1 Opitutia bacterium | reverse complement strand
GTTTCAAGGGTCAGGGCATCCTTGGCAAGCAGGTTGTAACTGTCTATTTACGAGAAATATGATGATTTAGTTGAATGCTTGGGTGACTTTTCTTAGGCAAACCTTGGGGATTGAGCCGCCGGTTCCCATTGATCAGAATCTGTATACCGGTTAGTTTATGTGACCACATGGGGTTTTCCTGCATTTTCTTCCGTGGGGATTCCCGCATTCTCTCTTGCTTCGAATTGGTGACGGCGGTCATCGTTTTTGAGTGAGTGATAATTTCAAACAGGAAACGCCGCTGCCCTGGCAGTGGCCGGGCATGTGGAGCGTGAACCTGCCGGCGCTGGTTTTGCTCTGGCAGGTGCTTTGGACGCGGCTGTTTCATTTGCCCCTGTCGTTTTACCAACTGGCGATGACGGCGGCGGCGGTCTGGCTCGTTGTCTCGGCCGAACGGGTGCTGGCCGCGGGGGGCTTGCCGGTGGACAAGTTTCCCCGGTGGCGGGATTTGTCTCCCGAAATGCGGGCGTGGTTGCGGCTTTGGCTTCTCACGGCGGGCTCCCTGGCGCTGGTGTTGCTGGTCCGGGCCAACTGGAGGGAGGCCGGGGCGATGTGGGTTTTTCTTTCGGTGAGCGGATTTTACCTGGTGGCGAAATGGCGTTTTCCGGGTGCGGTCAACCAATGGTTTCCCGTTGAGGGGATTTTGCCCGTGTTTTTGACGGTGGCGGCGGTTCTCCCGGTGGCCACTCGCGTGCCCCTGTTTCCCGAGCCGTTTTTGCCGCTGGCGATGCTGACCGGTTTGCTGTTCGGGTATTACCTGTTTCTGGTCGGCCGCTGGTGCGGGGACGGTGAGGAATGCCATCCGTCCGCTGGCAACGCGGGGGACTCCTTGTTTCGCGCTTTGGCCCCCTTGGTGGTCATCACCGGTTCCCTTGCGCTCTTGTTGGTCATGCGGACGGCGTTTGATGTGTTGCTGCTCGCCCTCGCCATCAGCGCGTTTTTGCTGGCCGCTCTTGATTTTCTAAGTCGGGACATTCTCCCCGCCCGCAACCGGCTGCTGGCCGATCTGGCTTTGGTTTCGCCCCTGGTTCCCTTGGCGGTCGGCGCGATCTGAGCGGATCGGTCGCACAAGCGGACGGGGGCGTTCCGGCAAACCAGCGGCCCAGTCCGCCTGTTTCGCATTTCCCATGAAACGGGTGGGGTTCGGGATTTACGGGGGCGGGCGGTTCCTGTATCCGGTTAAAAAATCCAAATTTTATGCCTTCGCCTTTTCAAGTCACAAACCGCGACCCGCAAACCCGTGCCCGCCGGGGTGTTTTGCAAACCCGCCACGGCGTTGTGCAGACGCCGGTGTTCATGCCGGTCGGCACCCAGGCCACCGTCAAGGCGGTCACGCCCGCCCAGTTGGAGGATTTGTCCGCCCAAATCATCCTTGGCAACACCTACCACCTGCACCTGCGGCCGGGGTCGGCCTTGATCCGCGACTTGGGCGGCTTGCACAAGTTCATGGGGTGGAACAAACCGATACTCACCGACAGCGGCGGCTTCCAGGTTTTCAGTTTGGCCAAGCTGCGGAAAATCAGCGCCGGGGGAATCGCCTTTCAGTCCCATTTAACCGGGGAGGAGGTTTTTCTCGGTCCGCGGGAGGCGATGGAGGCGCAATGGAATTTCGGTTCGGACATCGCCATGGTGCTCGACGAGTGCCCGCCGTATCCGTGTGACGGTGACACGTGCCGGGCGGCGGTGGAACGGAGTATCCGCTGGGCCGGGGAGTGCCTCGACCTCAGCCGGGAGAGCGGATTTCTCGACCGGGGGCACCATGTCTTCGCGATTGTGCAGGGATCGAATTTTGCGGAACTGCGGCGGGAGTGCGCGGAGGCGCTGCGGGGGATGGATTTTCCCGGATACGCCATTGGCGGAGTCAGCGTGGGCGAACCGGAGGAGGAAATGCTCTTTCAAGTCGGCGCGACCGTTCCCCATCTGCCGGAGGAAAAGCCCCGCTACGCCATGGGCCTGGGCACGCCTCCGCAGATGCTGAAAATGGTGGCGCTCGGGGTGGACATGTTCGATTGCGTGATGCCGACCCGCGTGGCCCGGCACGGCACCGTGTTCACGCCGGAAGGACCGCTGAATCTCCGTAACGAGCGCCACCGCGCCGATGCTGGTCCCATTCAGGAAGGGTGCGGGTGTTACGCCTGCCGCCACTTCAGCCGGGCTTACCTGCGGCACCTGGTGACGGCGGGAGAGATGCTGGCCTCCACCTTGCTCAGCCTGCACAACCTCCATTTCTTTCTCGACCTGATGGCCGTGGCCCGTGCCCGTTTGGAGACCGGCGGATACGCCGATTGGCACCGGTCGTGGATTTCCCGCTACGAATCGGGAGGGGGTTGAGGGGGAAAGGCGGGCGCGCTCAGGCTTGCCGCGCTTCGGTGAAAACGCTTTTCAGATCCGGCGCGTCGAGGAGGCGTTCTCCCCAGTTTTCAAGTTCGGCGGCCGTCCCCTGATTCAACCGGTCGGCGGCCCAGTCGGGTAAAGTCCCGAAACGGCGGGTGAGCTGTTTCTTCAACATGGTCCGCCGCCCCTCCACTTCACCCGTTTGGCGTCCTTCCAAACGTCCT
>PXDN01000187.1 GCA_003566375.1 Opitutia bacterium | reverse complement strand
TACGTTCCGGTGCCGCCGGTAGCTGAAATTGTGGCTTCTCCGTCATTACCGCCGTTACAACTTACGTTTTGATTCACGGTTGCCGAAGCGTTGAGCACAGGCGGCTCGGTGATGTTGACGTGAACGGTATCTTCACAGTTGTTGGCATCGCTCAAGGTCACAATGTAATTACCGGCGATGAGGTCGTTGCGTGAGCTTCCGGTGCCGTTGTCTGACCATGTATAGGTATAGGTTCCCGTACCGCCGGTAGCTGAAATTGTGGCTTCTCCGTCATTACCGCCGTTGCAACTCACGTTTTGGTTTACGGTTGCCGAAGCACTGAGTACGGGCGGTTCGGTGATGTTGACGTGAACGGTATCCTCACAGTTGTTGGCATCGCTCACGGTCACGATGTAGTTACCGGCGATGAGGTCGTTACGAGAGCTGCCGGTGCCGTTGTCCGACCACGCGTAGGAATACGTTCCCGTACCGCCGGTGGCTGAAATTGTAGCTTCTCCATCATTACCACCGTTACAGCTTACATTCTGAACAATTGTGGAGCCTGTGGTAATCGGGTTGGGCTGGAACAGTTCCAGAGAATCTTCCACAGCGCAGCCTAAGCTGTCAGACACGGTTACTCTATACATTCCTGCGAACAAGCCGGTGATGAAGTTGCCCGTATCGGAGGTTGACCACTGGTAGGAGTAGGGTTCTGACCCTGAAGAAACAGAAGCCGATATAGCTCCGCCGGATTCTCCCGCGCATTGTATGGTTCCTGTTGCCGTAAGAGTAATTATAGGTGTTCCGGCGTCTTGAACTTGGATAGTATCAACAGTTTCACAGTTAACAGAATCGGTTACGGTAACGGTGTAATTTGTGTTGGGAGCCAAACCCGAAACATTTGGAGTGTTATCGTTTGTACTCCAATTATAGGCGTATGGCGGGATACCTCCCGTTACGTTAACAACAGCTTCGCCGTTATTTAATCCGCAACTTGTAGGGTTAAGTGAAAATGATAAATCCGGAGCGGCACAACCACCTGTGGTAAATGAATCCGGTAAACTCCAAGGTGAGGTTTCCGTTGCGGCACAAACGCTGCGTACAAAAGCGTAGTATTGTGTTGCGGGAGTAAGTCCCGAGAGTGTAGTGGAGGTTGAGTTGATTCCGGAAACAATTATTCCGCTATCGGGATTGGTGCTTGTACCATAGGAGACTTCCCATTCAGTAGAATTGTGGATTTCGTTCCAAGTTAAGTCTGCGCTGCCGGTTGATACATTTGAGGCTGAGAGGTTAATGGGTGAAATACATATTGGCGATAAAATTACGACTCCCGGGCCGTCATTGGCTTGTGCCGTTTTGTTTTGATTATTGCCGCTATTAAAAGATCCGCCACCGCCGGCATCCGCACGTTGAACAAAGTAGTTTTCACCGCCACTACCTCCTGAGTAGCCGCCGCCACCACCACCGCCGCCTCTACCGTCAGAACCTCCCCCTCCAAAGCCGCCTTTGAGTCGGTTTAAGCTGTTAGTATCTCCACCTAAACCGCCGTTCAATGCGCTTTGGCCACCAAGTCCGTAAGTACCTAAGAAACCTGATCCGTCACCGCCGTTAGAGTTCCATCCGCCGCCGCCGCCGCCATCTCTAACGTTAGATGCACCTCCGGGGCCACCGCCGCCTCCTGTTCCGCCCGGGAGTCCTTCACCGTTGGCTTGACCGTTAGTTGAGGTAACGGCATGAATATTATTACCGGCAGGAGGCGAAGTCATGTTGCCTCCACCACCTCCGCCACCCGCAGCGATAAGCGGATTAGAGGTGTTTCCCGTTTCCCATACAAAAGAGGCTCCACCACCACCGCCTCCCGCCAATATTATCGTATCAGATTGACCTTGTTGCCCTACGATTATAGAAAGGGGTTGGTTGTGCCCAAGGTCGAATGTGCCTTCCATTTCTACACCGAGTCCATTGTTGTTACTGGGTATAACGCCTGCTGATGCCCCTCTTGCGGTAATTCGCCAAGTACCTGCTGCAGGTACGTTCCATTGTTGAACGCCGTTGTTGGAAATTACTGAGTTTTCTAACCGCGTACCGGCGTAAAAAGTGTCGAGTAATGCTTGAGTGGGACCGGTATTGTTTAAGGAACCGGCCGTTTGGAAACAGTAGTCAGCCGTATCACACACAAAAGGAGTACTGAAAGTTGTTTTAATCCAAGGGGAGTACTCTGAGTTTTGGCAATCGGTTCTCAGGTAAACATCGTAATTCTTTCCGGGATCGAGTCCGCTCAGTTGATGGTTTGGACTTGGATTGTTTACCGTATTTCCCGAAAGCCTCGGATTGAATCCCACAGGCCCCCAAACCAGCTCCACATCATTGCCGTCAATGGGTTCTGACCAATATATTGTTGCACTTGAAGGCTCCACATTCATAGCTTGCAGAGAGTCGGGTTGAACGCAAATGGGTTGCATGGTGATATAGCCGGCGAATCCGTTAAAAGCGCGTTGATTGATTTGGTCGGTTCCCGTATTGTAAGAACCGCCGCCACCGCCGTTTCTAAAAGAGTGTCCTAAGTAGCCGCCGCCACGGCCACCTGAATAACCGCCGCCGCCACCGCCACCGTCATAACCGTCAGAGCCGCCACCACC
>PXDN01000206.1 GCA_003566375.1 Opitutia bacterium | reverse complement strand
TCTTCCAATACGAGACTCGGGCCAACCCTTGCAAACGATGCGGGGTTGCTCCGCGAAAAAGCATTTGGGAGGAGCATCGAGCGTTGAGTCATCGAGCCAGGCTCGATGCCACGGGGGAGGCGCGGTTTCCCAACTGACACGCAATCCGCAAGGCAATGGTTGCCATCAGATGCTCTCCGCCGGTCGAATTTGTATGCCAACCCGTTGTCCGAAGCGTCAGGCCGGCAGGGCGGCCTCCGCTTCCCCCTCCTCCTCGTCGAAACTCAGGGAGAAATTGAACAGCGGCAGCAGGCAGATCAATCCGACGCAGGTGACCCCGAGCACCGCGTAGCCGGTAACGTCGTGCACGGTTCCGCCGATGGAGTCGGCGCCATAATTGTAGGCCCAGGCGGTCAGGAAGAGACTGCGGAAAATATTGGTGATGAAAGCGAGGATGGCCGCCGCGATCACCAGCGCCACTTTTTTCCAAAACACGTTCAAAAACACCGCTCCCATGAACGACCCGGCGAAGAGGCAGGCGGTGAGGGACCGGATGCCGGAACAGGCTTCCGCCACGCCAACCCGCCCCTCGGGGAGAATCAGGACGTTGCCTTCCCGCACCAAGGGAAACCCGCCCATTTCAAAAGTGAAGAACACCACCTTGGTCACGATGTTGAGGAGAAACAAACTGAGGTTGTTCTCAATCACCGAGACCAGCGGCGCGGAAATGATCCAGATAAAGGCCACAAAGATAAACAGCGCCGCGACCCGCACGCGCCGGTCCGCGAAAACCAGCCGCACCACCCCGGCCCCCGGAGGCGTTGGCAGGCTGCCCGGTGGCGTGGCCAAAAAGAAAAGAGGCAGCAACATGAACCCGAATCCGAGCGCGATGAACAGGGAGCCCGGATTGGACGGGCCGGCCCCGGCCCGGTAAAAGGCCCCAAAGAAAAACAAGGCCATGGCTCCCAGAATAACCACGTGGGCGGTGGCGCGCAGGGTCGTGTCCACCGCGCCGGGAAGGTTGGTGCCGGGGGTCACTTTCAGTTTGGCCAATTCCTCGGCCATCTGGGCTTGGTATGAGAGCGCGGGCTTTTCCCCGGAGGAGGCGTTGGCTTTCTCTTCTTTGTCTTCGGGAGCGGCGGCGGGTTCCTTGGGCGCGGGAGTCGGCGGCACCCGCCCCATCACCAAGGTGTAAATCTTCGGCCACCGGTCCCAGATCACGTAGGCGACAAAGAGGGGCACCAGAAACCCGAACATGTAATCCTCACGGGTGTTCCACCAGTGCATCTGGTCCCACGAGATGAATGCCATGAACAATACCGCCAGAATCAGGGCAAACCGGAATTGGACCGGAAACTCGCGGAAAGTGGATAAGAAATCGGATGAATCGCTGGACTTGGTGGCCATGAGTGGTGAACGGTCTATCGGAAAGGCTTCAACATGCCCTTCGGGGCCGCAACCGCAATGCAAAAACGGTTTTATCCCCGAATGAGCCCCCCGGCAACGACATCAACCGGACTGGTCCGGTTCCCCCGTTTCCGTCTCTCCCCCCGAAGGCGGCCCGGCGGGGGGGGCGAAAGCGGTGTCGTTTAACAACCCCAAATGAAGTTCCAGCCGGCGTTCCATTCTCTCGGCATGAGGACGGTTGTGCGTCACCAGCACCAGAGCGGTCCCGGCTTCGGCGCAGACGGACAGCAGCAAATCCATCATAACGCCTCCGGTGACTTCGTCCAGGTTGCCGGTCGGCTCGTCGGCGAGAATCACGCGGGGATGGTTCATGAGGGCGCGGGCGATCGCCACCCGCTGCATTTCTCCGCCGGAGAGTTGAGTGGGCAGATGGGTCACCCGCTCTTCCAGCCCCACCCGGTCGAGCAAACCGCGGGCCCGTTCGGTCGCTTCGCGGATGTTCACCCCGGCGATCCTCGCCGGCAGCAACACGTTTTCCAGCGCGTTTAATTCCGGCACCAGGTAAAACGCCTGGAAAACCATGCCCAAAAAGGTCGTGCGGCGGCGGGCCAACCCGCCCTTGCCCGGCCGCACCGGCCGCCCTTCCCAGAGCAGATCCCCCTCTTCGCAGGAGTCGAGCCCGGCCAGCAAGTGAATCAGGGTGGTTTTCCCCGATCCGGAGGCGCCGCGAATGCTGATGTTCTCACCGGGCCGCAACGCCAAGTCCACGCCCCGCAACACCTCGATGCGCTTGTCACCGCTGCGGTAGGTTTTGCGAATGCCGCGTGCCCGCAAGACCGGTTCACTCACTGCGGAAAGCCTCCGTCGGTTTCAGGCGCGAGGCGCGCCAGGCCGGGATCAGCCCGGCAAAGGTGGAAATCAAAACGGCGCTCCCCACGATCACCACGAAATCGCGGACTTCGAAATAAACCGGCAGATCCACGAATTGGTAAAAACGCCGCAGGGCTTCCTCGCTTTGGGTGATTTGGGCGAAGGTCGAAACGATGTCGTTGCGGAAATGCAAAACGGTCAGGGCCAGCACCACTCCAAGACCGGTGCCGGCCAACCCGAGCAGGAACCCTTGGAAACAAAAACAGGCCGCGATCTCGCGGGGGCGTCCGCCCAACGCCCCGAACAGGCCGATCTCGCGGGTTTTCCGCACCACCGTGATGAGCAACGAGCTGGTGATGGAAAAGGCCGCCACCACCACGATGAAGAGCATCAGGAAAAAAAGCACGTGTTTCTCCAGTTGCAGGATGAAGAGAAAATCCTGGTTGGTGTCCATCCACGACCGGGCCAAATACGGCATCGGCAAGCGGTCGTTGAGGCGGCGGGCCACCGTGTCGGCATCATGGCCGGGGTGCAGGCGGACGGCGATGCCGTGGACGCCGTTTTGCAAACCGTAGAGATCCTGCATGAGGCGGAGGGTAACCAGCATGGTGTTATCATCCACCTGTTGCCAGCCGCTCTCGAAAATACCGACCACCTCCAGCTCGCGGGGCAGCAACAATTCCTCGCGTTTCAGCCTCTCCAGCATCAGCGGGGAATAAACCTCGATCACCGATCCCGGCCGCGCCCCGAGCGTAAACGCCAGCCCGCTGCTCAGAAAGACCGAATCGTCATCCAACAAGTCCATGTGCCCCGAACGCAGATACCGTTCCACCGGGATCGCCTCCAACTCCGGCTCCAGCTCGATGCTGCGGATCAACGGAAAAGCCGGAATGTTGTCCTTCTGGGCCATCACCACCCCGTGGGCGTAGGGACTGGCGATCTTCACGGCGGGGTCGGACGCGATTTCGGCCCGGACCGCCTCCCAATCCCGCAGAATGCTTCCGCCTTCCACCCGGATGTGCGCGTTGGTATCCACGATGCGGCTGCGGATTTCATGCCCGAATCCGTTCATCACGCTCTGCACGATGATCAACAGGGCCACGCCCAGCATCACCCCGGCGGTGGAAATGGCCGTGAAAAAATGAAACCGCCGCCCCGTGGGGAAGAGTTGTTTCAGAGCGATGTAAAAATACCAAGGCACGTGAAAAGTAACGAACTATACACGTTCAACCCGGATTGGGCTTCATTTGCGGAAACAAAATCACGTCGCGGATGCTCTCGGCGCCGGTCAACAACATGACCAAACGGTCGATCCCAACCCCCATGCCCCCGGCGGGCGGCATGCCGTGTTCCAGCGCGAGCAGAAAATCATGGTCGATCTTTTGCACCTCCTCCCCGGCCTGGGCCTCGAACATCTCGCGTTGAACGAGCGGGTCGTTCTGCTCCGAGTAAGCGGGCGCGATCTCCTGCCCGTTGATGCAGAGCTCGAAAACGTCGATGGTGGAAGGATCCCCTTCGGTCAGTTTGGCCAGCGGACAAAGTTCTTTCGGCAGGTGGGTGACGAAGGTTGGCTGAATCAAGCCGGGTTCCACTTTCTTCTCAAACACATCCTGCGTGACCTCGAAATCCTCCAGTTCCGGATTGACCTCAATGCCCAGTTCGCGGGCCGCCCGCAGTTTTTCCTCCTTGGAACGGGAAAACCAGTCCGCGTCGCCGGTCGCCTCCAGAATCAAGTCCTTGTAGCGGGCCTCCCTCCAGGTTCCGCCCAACTCGATGTCCACCCCGTCGGCGCGTTGGATGCGGGTCGTTCCCAAAACATCCCGGCACACGGTTTGCACCATGTCGTGAATCAACGTCATCATGCCCCGGAAGTCGCTGTAGGCCTGATACACTTCCAACATGGTGAACTCCGGATTGTGGCGGCGCGAAAGCCCCTCGTTGCGGAAATTGCGCCCGATTTCGTACACCCGGTCGATGCCGCCGACCAACAGGCGCTTCAGATACAATTCCAAGGCAATGCGCAGGTAAAACTCGCACCCGAGCGCGTTGTTGCGGGGGACAAACGGGCGGGCCGCCGCTCCCCCGGCCACCGGCTGCAAAACCGGGGTTTCGACTTCCGAAAACCCCCGCTCGTCGAGAAAACGACGGATCGCCGAAATGATGCGTCCCCGGGTCAAAAACCGCGCGCGCGAATCCCGGTTGACGATCAGATCGAGATACCGCTGACGGTAAATCTGTTCGCTGTCGGTCAGCCCGTGCCACTTTTCCGGCAGCGGGCGGAGCGCCTTGGCCACGGTCACGCAACGGACGGCCCGCACGGTGACCTCGCCGGTTTTGGTGCGGAAAAGCGACCCTTCCGCCCCGAGAATGTCGCCGATGTCGAGTTTCTTAAAATGCTTGTATTCCTCTTCCCCGATTTCGTCGCGGCGGACGTAAATCTGGATCAGGCCGCTCCCGTCCATCAACTTGGCAAACACAGCCTTTCCCATCACGCGCATAACCATCAGGCGGCCCGCCACGGCCACCCGCACCGGCTCCTCCGTGTCGTCCCGGAAAAGGTTCACCGCCTCCGCCGCCGTGTGGGAGGGGGTGAAGGCCGCCCGAAACGGATCCATGCCCTCCGCCCGCATTTCCCGGAGTTTGGCCAGGCGGACGGCGTACAGATCATGCGTGTTGTCTGTCGAACTTTCGCTCATAAAGAGGCATTGCCATACCGTTCCCCGACCGGGAGATCAACTGGAAACTCCCGCCCGTTTTGCGGGTCCCACCAAACGGCCCGTTCATCCTTTTCCTTGCGGCGGGCGGAAAAATCTCCTTGGATCGCCAAATTAGCATGAAAACATTCCGATTTCTTATCACATTCCCTCTCCTGGCCTGCGCGGCTTTTCTCGCGGGTTGCAACTACGGTGATGTCCGCATCGACAACCTGACGTCGTCAACGTTGTCGGAGAATCCCTCCAACATCTACACCTTGGTTGCCCGGATTTCCCCCAACACCGCCGGCGTCATTCCTGACAGCATCCGTCCCCACATCGTCATCGACGGGGAAACCTACCCGATGCGGCCGAGCCGCCTGCGGGAAGGCATTTACGAATACGAATACCGGCTGCCCGCCGACCGGATCGACGCCAAATACTACTTTCTCGTCAAATACGACATCGAAATGCGCTCCGGTTTCGTCAAGCAGCGCGAGGAATTTTCGCCCGTGCAGCAGTTCAAACTTTCCAACCGCTACTCCTACACCCTTGACGTGACCCGGGCTCCGGTCGGCGCAAAGGTCGGCGTGGTCGGCCGCGGTTTCAAAAGCGGGGACAGCATTATGGTCGGTGGTTATCCCGCTCCCACCTCCTTCAACTCTCCCAATTCCCTTCATTTTCACGTGCCCTCGCTCGAACCCGGCCAGTCGTATCCCGTCACCCTGATCGACGGGGATTCCGAACTGCCGGTCGGCAGCCTGCGGGTCGATTCCGCCCGCATCAGCGTCTCTCCCGCCAGTCTCTCCCTGCGGCGCGGCAGCCGTTCCATGGTGGTCTTCTCCACCCAGTCCCCCGCCCCATCCGGCGGACTGTTTATAGATGTGACCACCGATATTCCCAACAGCGTGATCATGCCGGAGGTCTGGATTTCCGAAGGGCAGCGCTCCGTCAGCATCCCGGTGGAAGGCGGGGATCCGGGCAGCGGCAGCCTGTATATCGAAATGGAAGGATACGAACGGGTCAGCATCCCCGTGAGCGTGCGGTAAACCGACCCGCGATTTCCACGGAAAAACGGCCTCCTTTGAACGGGTGGCCGTTTTTTTATGCCACGTGCGGTCACCGTGGATTGACTACAAATCAGTTGTTGTGGGGAGCCCCGCCGTGTTGTCCGCTTCCGTCACTGAAGCCAAAACGTCTCATGCGAACCGAATGCGCGCCGGCCCGGCGTAATCCAGAGGCCCGTCAAACCCTTTTTCCCTCGTCGCGGCGGGAACGCGGCCCCATTCTGTAACCATGTTCATCGTGACCAACCGCGAACTGATCCCCGAAGCGGAGGGGACGGCAAAATTCGGTCCCCGCCCCAATGCCGAGGGGGCCAACAATCTGCGGGTGGCCGAGGTGACCAAGGCGGGCCGAGGCTGGGCCATCACCCTTTTGCCGGATGTGATCGGGGACGGTTTGCGGGACGAGCTGACCTCCAAATTCAAAGGCGGCGCCGGCCTCGAACCGGACCAAACCCTTTATGCCAGCCATTATGCCGCCGCCAAAATGCTGGACCGCGCCCGGCGCCTGAAGAAGAACCTGCTCTTTTTCGTCCATGGTTTCAACAACGACATCGACGTGATTTTGCAACGCGCCCACGACCTCGAACAAACCTACGGCGTGCTGGTGGTCTGCTTCAGTTGGCCGGCGCGGGGCGGCGGGGCGCGCGGATTGTTGAGCTACCGCCAGGACAAGCGCGACGCCAAGGCTTCCGTCTGCGCCTTCGAGCGGTTTCTGATCTCCGCCAGCGGCCACATCGACCGGCTCAGAGGGCAAGCCAAATTGGATTGCATGCGGCGGGCCGCCGCCAAACACCCGGAAAATCATGAAGCGCGGGACATGCTGTTCGAGGAACTGATGGCCAAAGCCTGCCCGGTGCGGCTAACCCTGATGCTGCACAGCATGGGCAATTATCTCCTCAAACAAACCCTCCGCTCCTCCACTTCGGATGAGATCGGGTCGCTGTTTGACAACGTTGTGCTGGTGGCGGCCGACACCAACAACGCGGGCCACGCCGAGTGGGTGGACCGCATCCGCGCGCGGGAAGGCATTCTGATCGTCATCAATGAAAACGACCGCGCGCTGCGGGCTTCGGAAGTCAAGGTGGGCGAGGCCCAGCGGGGCCGACTGGGCCGCTTGCGGCGCCGGTTGGATTCGCAATTGGCGCTTTACGTCGATGTGACCGAGGCTCCCCAAGTCGGCAAAGGCCACGCCTATTTCGAAGGGAAACCGGTCGCCTCCAAAACAGCGGTTTTGCGGCGTTTTTTCACCTCCGTGTTTAACGGAAAACGCGGGGAGGAAGCCTTGGATCAAGACCCCACGCTCGGCATCATGCGCATCGCCGGGCCCAAGGCCAAGCCGCGCCCGTCCCCACCCCGCGGACGGCGGGTCGGGGGCCGCCCGCGCACGTGAATGGAATTGACCGCGCCCGCCTGAACCACCGCGCCTTTTGCGTCCGGGTCTTGCCACCGCGCCCAAGCCCGGCACATTCCGGGTTGTGTTGATATTTTGGTTGATTCTCGGGTGCCTGATCCTGCTCAACGCCCTCTGGGCCTGGCACGCCGATTTTTCCCTGCGGCGGGCCAGTTGTTCCTGGAGAATCCGCGTGGGTCCGTGGCTCTTGGCGGCGGTGATGGGCGGGGCGTTGGCCGTGTTTTTTCTCAGTCGCGGGACCGACCTGCCGGGCCGGGAATGGCTGCCGCGGTGGTTTGTGACCGCGCTTTACCTGTGGCACTTGATCGTCCTGCCGGGCTGGCTGCTGCTGGCCCCGGTCGCCGGAATGGCCGGTTTGATCCGTCGCCTGCAAAAAGGCCGCGCGGCCGGGGCACCCCGCCAACCACCCGCCGCGGGCATGGACCGGCGGACCTTCGCGCGAACCCTCGCCGCCAGCGCGCCGCCGGCCGCTTTGCTGGTTTTGACCGGCATCGCCCTGCCCCAGCTTACCCGCTTCCGGCTGCGAAAAATGGAAATCCCGCTCGCCGGCCTGCCTCCCGCGCTGGACGGGCTGACCATTGCCCATGTCAGCGATACCCATGTCGGGGTTTTCACCGGCGGCCCCAAGCTGGAGGAAATCGCGGCGGCCACCAACCGTCTCGACGCCGACCTGGTGCTGATCACCGGGGACCTGATCAACGACGATCTGGCGGATTTGCCGGAGGCCATCGCCATGGTGAAATCGTTGAAAGCCCGTCACGGGGTTTTCCTGTGCGAAGGCAACCACGATCTGATTCCCGGTCCCGAGGCCTTTGAACGAAAATGCAAGGCCGCCGGGCTCAACCTTCTGGTCAACGAGCAACACTCCCTGGCAATCCGGGGCGAGCCGGTGCAGCTCCTCGGTTTGCGCTGGGGGCTGGGTGATCCGGCGGGGCGGCGGGGCGATGATTACGGCGAGGAGGCCATCCACCACTCGATGCGGGAATTGTTGCGGCTGCGGGACCCGGCGGCTTTCCCGATTCTCCTGGCCCACCATCCGCACGCCTTCGATCCGGCGGCCGGGGCGGGCATTCCCCTCACCTTGGCCGGCCACACCCACGGCGGGCAGCTGATGGTGAATAAAAACCTCGGTTTCGGTCCCGCCCTTTACCGCTATTGGTCCGGTCTCTATCGAAAGGGGGAAAGCGCGGCGGTGATCTCCAACGGCACCGGCAACTGGTTTCCCCTGCGCACCTCCGCCCCGGCGGAAATTATTCACCTGACTTTGCGGCGGAAGGCGTGACGCCCTTCCGTGAATCAGCCTTGAACTTCCCGCCCAAACATGGCTTTTCTCCACAACCATGAAAAAGATACTCGTCGCCAACCGCAGTGAAATCGCCATCCGGGTCTTCCGTTCCGCCAACGAACTGGGGCTGCGAACGGTGGCGGTCTATGCCCACGAGGACCGTCTCGGGGTTCACCGCTTCAAGGCCGACGAGGCATATCTGATCGGCAGGGGCAAAGGCCCGGTGGCGGCCTACCTCGATATCGAGGGGATCATTCAACTCGCCAAGGCCAAAAACGTCGATGCCATCCACCCGGGTTACGGCTTCCTGGCCGAAAACGCCGCGTTCGCCCGCGCCTGCGACGAGGCCGGCATCACCTTTGTGGGTCCCGACGCCGATCTGCTTGAACAGATGGGGGACAAAACCGCCGCCCGGCGGCTGGCTCACAAAGTCGGCGTGCCCACTTTGCCCGGCACGGAGAAGGCCATCGCCGATTTCGACACCGCCTTGAAAACCGCCGAAACGATCGGGTTTCCGCTCATTATCAAGGCGGCCTTCGGCGGCGGCGGGCGCGGCATGCGGGTGGTGCCGACGCGCAAGGATTTGAAAAGCCTGCTGGAGGAAGCCAGGGGGGAGGCCGAGCGCGCGTTTGGCAATCCGTCGGTGTTTCTCGAACGCTACATTCCCCGCGCCAAGCACATCGAGGTGCAGGTGATCGGGGACCGTCACGGCAATTTGCTTCATTTGCACGAGCGGGATTGTTCGGTCCAACGCCGCCACCAGAAGGTGATTGAGGTCGCTCCCTCCATCAACCTGCCGGAGAAAACCCGCCGGGAACTGTGCGACGCCGCCGTGAATCTGGCCAAAGGGATCGGCTACAACAACGCCGGCACGGTGGAGTTTCTCCTCGATGCCGACACCAACGAATGGTTCTTCATTGAGATGAACCCGCGTATCCAAGTGGAGCATACCGTGACCGAAGTGGTCACCGGTCTCGACATCGTCAGCGCGCAAATCCAGATCGCCCAGGGGAAAAAACTGCACGGCCCGGAAATCCGTTTTCCCCGCCAGGAGGAGGTGCCTTGCCACGGATACGCGATCCAGTGCCGCATCACCACCGAGGATCCGGATAACAAATTCACGCCCGATTACGGGAAAATCCTCAGTTACCGCTCCGCCGCGGGGGTTGGCATCCGTCTCGATGGGGCCATGGGCGACACCGGCAGCGTGATCACCCCGTTTTACGATTCGCTGCTGGTCAAAGTCACCGCCTCGGCGCCCGATTTCACCACCGCGATCCACCGCATGGACCGGGCGCTGCGCGAATTCCGCATCCGCGGGGTCAAGACCAACATCCCGTTTCTCGAAAACATGGTCAACAACCCGGTCTTCGGGGCCGGGGATGCCACCACCACCCTGATCGACAACACCCCGGAGCTTTTTTCTTTCAAGCACCGGCGCGACCGCGCCTCCAAACTGCTGGCTTATTTGGGCGACATCACGGTCAACGGCAATCCGCAGGTCAAAAACAACAAGCCCTCCTCCCCCGTCACCCAACCGTCGCCCCCGGACTTCCGCCTCATCGACAAACCGCCCGCCGGGTCCCGCGATTACCTGCTCAAACACGGTCCTGAAAAGTTCGCCAAATGGATGGGCAACCAAAAGCGGCTGTTGATCACCGATACCACGTTTCGCGACGCTCACCAATCCCTCCTGGCCGCGCGCCTGCGCACCTTCGACATGCTGGCGGTGGCCGGTGCGGTCGCCCGCCAGACCCCCGGTCTCTTCAGTCTGGAAATGTGGGGCGGCGCCACCTTCGACACTTCGATGCGCTTCCTGCGCGAGGACCCCTACGAACGGCTGCGCCTCCTCCGTGAACAAATCCCCAACATCTGTTTTCAAATGCTGCTCCGCGGCTCCAACGGCGTCGGGTATTCGAATTATCCCGACAATGTCATCAAGGGATTCGTCAAACACGCCACCGAGTCCGGCATAGACATTTTCCGGGTGTTCGACTCCCTCAATTATCTCCCCAACATGAAAGTCGCCATGGACGCGGTGGTCAAAGCCGGGGGCGTTTGCGAGGCGGCGGTTTGCTACTCCGGCGACCTGCTCGATCCGGCCCGCGAAAAGTATTCGCTGAAATACTACATAAAGATGGCCAAGGAGCTGGAAAAGATGGGTGCCCACATTCTGGCCATTAAGGACATGGCCGGACTCTGCCGCCCGTTTGCCGCCGCCCGTCTCTTCAAGGCGCTCAAGCAGGAGACTTCCCTGCCGATTCACTTTCACACCCACGACAGCAGCGGCATCGCCGCCGCGTCGGTGATGGAGGCCTCCGCCGCCGGGGTGGACGCGGTCGATCTGGCCATCGCCTCCATGTCAGGCTCCACCAGCCAGCCCAACCTCAACTCCATCGTCGCGGCCCTTCGCCACACGCCCCGCGACACCGGACTCGACCAGGCCGCGCTGGACGCTTTCAGCACCTACTGGGACGAGGTTCGCGACGTGTATGCCCCGTTCGACACCAGCCCGCGCTTTGGCAGCGCCGAGGTTTATTTCCATGAAATGCCCGGCGGCCAATACACCAATCTGAAGGAACAGGCCGCCGCCATGGGCCTGTTGGGCCACTGGCCCGACATCGTGCGCTGTTACGCCGAAGTGAATCAGCTTTTTGGAGACATCGTTAAAGTCACCCCGAGCAGCAAGGTGGTTGGCGACATGGCCATGTTTCTCATCACCAAGGGAATTCGCCCCGCCGACGTGCTCAATCTCGAACCCGGCGCAACGCCTTTCCCCTCCTCGGTCATCGACATGCTCTCCGGCGGGCTCGGGCAACCGCCCGGCGGCTGGCCGAAAAAACTGCAAAAGGTGGTGCTCGGCGACCGCAAACCCCGGCGGGGACGCCCGGGCGCGGGAGCGCCGCCCCTGGATTTGAACGCCGAACGGGAATCCCTCACCAAAAAAGTCGGCCGTCCGGTCTCCGACAACCAACTCTGTGAGCATTTGATGTATCCGGAGGTCTTCGACGGGTACACCAAATTCCTGAAGCAATACGGCGATGTTAGTGTCCTGCCGACGTCAGCCTTTTTGTACG
>PXDN01000075.1 GCA_003566375.1 Opitutia bacterium | reverse complement strand
GCCTACCTGCTTTGGGAACGCTGGCAGCGCCGCCCGGCCGTCGGCGCGCCGCGGCTGCGTCGGTTTTTCGGCGGGACGGTGATTCTGTGCGCCCTGTTTTATTTTCCGTGGCGGATCATCCGCGAGGCCAACACCGACTGGCCGTTGCTCGGCTGGCCGATCGGGATTTTGGCCGCCGTCATCTCCCTTTATTGCGTTTATGCCATGGGTGGCGGCCGATGGCTGCGGCATTTCTGGTTTCCCATTGTGTTCATCCTGGTGGCGGTTCCCTGGCCCTTCCGCATCGAGCACGCCATGACCCAGAGCCTGCAATCGGTCAACGCCAGCTTTGCGGCCGAGGTTTTGACCATCTGCGGCATTCCGGCCCTCGCGCACGGCAATCTGGTGGAGGTGCGCGACAACGTGGTGGACGTGGACGAGGCGTGCAGTGGCATCCGGTCGATGCAGACCAGCGTGATGATGTCGCTCTTTCTGGGCGAATTTTACCGGCTCACCTTTGGCTGGCGGTTCATCCTGTTTTTGAGCGGCATCGCCATCGCGTTTGTCACGAATCTCTCGCGAACGCTGACCCTCGCCTGGCTGGGGTCGAAGGGAGAGGGGGATTTATTGGACCAATGGCACGATGCCGTGGGGCTGGGGATTTTGGTGGTTTGCGTGCTCGGTCTCTGGGCTTTGGCGGCGGCCATTGACAAATGGTGGAAAACCCCGCCGCCTCCGGCTGCCGAAGATAAACCCTCCCCGTCCCAGCTGCGCCCCCTCGCGGTTCCCCCGGCGTTTGCCTGGATCCTGCTGGCCATTTTTGTTGTGTCGGAGGCTGGCACCGAAATCTGGTATCGGGCGCGGGCGTCGGAACCGCTTGACCTTCCAGTTTGGGCCGCCCTCCCGCCCGAGCAAGAACGCGAATACCGGAATGTGCCGATCTCGCAGCAGGTCGAAAGCATCTTCAATTTCAGCCACGGATTTTCCGGCACCTGGACCAACGACCGCTACCGTTGGTCGATGTATTATTTTTACTGGGAGGAAGGGAAAAACGCGATCTGGGCGACCGGCACCCACCGGCCGGAATACTGTTTGCCCGCTTCGGGCATCACCTACCGGGGCTTTCTCGGGGTGGAGGAGGTCGAAGTCGACGGAATCACCCTGCCGTTTCTCGTCTCCCTCTTTGATCTGGCCTCCGGGCGAAACCTTTACGCCTTTCACCTCGTGTGGGTGGGCGATCACGGGCCGCGGCACACCGCGCGCGATTTCGGCTTCCGCATGCGCCTGCAAAACGTGCTCAACGGCGACCGCAACCTGACGGGCGAGCACCAATTGATCGGTGTCGCGGTGGAGGGTGCCTACACCCTTGAGGAGGCTAGGGACGCCCTGCGGCAGCAGCTCTCCGGCATCGTGGTCCCCCGCCACCCGACGGAACTGACCGCCGGGCTGTGAGATTGCGCGAAGGTTGAATGGGGAAACGATACCGGAACGGATTTCAAGCCAACCAGTCTCCGTGGTGATTTGCTTCGCTTATTGCCCGCTGGGAAGGCGGATTTTCATTCCATCCACCAGTTCGAAATCCTCCTCATCGCCTCTGAGAACCGCCGCGACGATGCTGGGATTTACCTCTCCTCCAACGCGCATCATGCGCCGATGTCTGATCTCCGCCGCCATTGCCTGCATTCTCCTTTCCTGGTCGGATAAGGTCAACCCGGACGCTGATTCAGGAGCTTGCGTTTTGATGTTTTCGATTACGATTTCAGCCATCGCCAGGGCCATGGTTAGGGTCATTTTTTCGGAACGCTCCCAGACTACAATCGTCTCCTCCTCGAGCGGACGAACAATAACGGCGTGAAACTTACCTTCCGTTGCCCCGTGGCGGCGTAACAATTCGGCCATTTCGCGGGTGCCTGCGTAGCGGGATTCGGGCAAATAATCCAGGGGCGTTCGCCCCCGTTCATCAAGAACGTTTACTTCGGCGCCGCGTTCAAACAGAAGCTCGGCGACCCGGAGGTTCGACTTTTCCACCGCGTGATGCAGGGGCGTCCTTCCATCCTTTGCCCTCGCATTAACCTTGGCTCCACGGTCCAGAAGGTGTTCGGCGATGGCGGTCCTGGCAACTTGGTGCAAGGCTGTTCCATGCCTGTCGATTGCATGTGAGTCAGCTCCGTTATCCAGTAATAATTGAACGAGCTGGAGGCTTTGCATTTGATTGCTTCTTGCAGCCTTGTGCAGGGGCCTGGAACCATACGACGTTTCGGCATTCACGTCCGCGGAAAGATTCACCAGTAATTCCGAGATCGCTAAAAATCCCCGTTCCGCCGACATATACAGAAGCGTGCGCCCAAAGAGATCCGTGACGCCGGCATCCGCCCCGTGTTTCAGGAGTAGTTCCACCGCCGATTTCGAGCCCAGCCTGACAGCCAGGGTTAACGGAGTTTCCCCGCTTTGATTCTCCGACATGACATCGATTCCCCGCGCGATCAGGAACTCCGCGACCCGCAACTGTCCGTTCAGGATGGCTTCGTGCAATCGAGTGTTTCCGGATCTGGGCTCCTCCGGTCCCTTTTGAGAATCCAAACTGAAAAGCAAATCCGGGCTGTTCCGAAGCATTTCCTTCAACCGCTCAATCTCCCGTGCCTCCTCATCCATCGGCGGGG
>PXDN01000278.1 GCA_003566375.1 Opitutia bacterium | reverse complement strand
GGGTGAAGATGAGGCTGTTGTTATAAATTTTGTCGCCGTCTTTCATCGGATGGCTGCCGCCGATAATGTGCAAACCGTATTTGCGGGCCAACCCGGACATCAAGCTGATCACCGGCTCGGTGAACTGATCGGCCAGGGCGCGGATGCCTTCCAGCGGCGAAAGCGGTTTCAGCACGGAGAGCAACTGCACCGAGAAGAACTCGGGAAACATGACGAAGTCGGCCCGGTAATCGGCCGCCGTCTCCACGAAATACTCCACTTGCCCGGCGAAGTCATCAAAGGAATGAATGCGACGCACCTGGTATTGCACGCAGGCCAGCCGCACTTTCGAAGAGGAAACCCGGTCCACGTAATCGGGATTCAACCACTCAATCAGACTGGCCAAATTCCGGCTCTTGGGATCGGTGATGTAATTGCGCAAAACACCCCTCACCACGAATCCCTCGCGCAGTTGAAAACTTAACACGGGATCCCGCAAATCCCCCTTCACCACTTTCTGCACGTATTCCTCCGGAGACATGCCTTGCCCGTTTTCCTCGTAGCCGCTGAGCCGGCCGCCGGCGAGGATGCGGCGAAGATTGAGGCGGCGGCACAATTCCCGCCGGGCCTCATACAAAAGGGCTCCGATCCCCTTCCCCTGACAGTCGGGGTCCACATAGACATCCGCGCCGTAGAGGGTGTCGCCCCGGGGATCATGGTTGTGAAAATACCCCCCGTCGGTGATGCCGGCGTAGGTGTGGGGTCGATACGGATCGGTTCCCAAATGAACGATGAGGGAGGCCGCGCCGCCGACCAGCCGCCCGTCGATCTCCGCCACCAGCTGGCCCTCCGGGAAGATGCGCATGTGGTTGGACAACTGCCGCTCGCTCCAGACGACGTTTTCCTCGGTCATCAATGGAAACGCCTTCGCGTTGAGCTTGATCAGCTCTTTCATGTCCCGCGCCTCCATGGCGCGGATGTGGACGGGTGAATTGCCGGATTTGGATTTGGCTTGTTTGGTCATGGTGGCGGACAGGGAATCTGATACCTTCAAAATGCGTTAAACGGGGAACGCCCCGGGCGCAAGACGCGATCCCCATCCTTTTTCCCGAAACCAGCCGGACCGGCATTCGGAGGAAGGTTTTTTCCATTGGGGTTGACCCCGCCGGGAACCTCCCAACTCTGGACTCATGCAAATCCGACTTCCTGACGGACAGATTATCGATATTCCCATCGTCCGCTACCTGTGGATCGCGCTCGCCGCGCTGGTCCTGGTGGCGGCGGGCACCAGTGTCTATCAAGTGGACGCCAACGAGGAAGCCCTCGTGATGCGGTTCGGGCGTCACGTGGAAACGGTCGGCCCGGGTCTCCAGTTCAAGCTTCCCTATCCGATCGACCAAGTGATCAAGGTGCCTTCCCGGCGGGTTGATGTCGTCCAATTCGGCTACCGCACCCGCAACGGCGTGCGCTCCGCGGTCTTGGAGGAAGAAGCATCCATGCTGACGGGGGACTTGAACATCGTGCTCGCCGGTTTCGATGTGCAGTTTTCCCGCGAGCGGCCGGACGCGTTCATGTTTAACGTGCACGATCCGGTGGAAACCCTGCGCGACATCTCCCAATCGGTCATGCGCGAAATCATGGGTGACCGCGCCAGCATTCCGATCCTGACCGTCGGGCGCAGTGAAATCCAAACCCGCGCCCGCCAAATCATTCAGGAAACCGTGGACCGGTTTGAGATGGGCATCCGCATCAGCGAGGTGAACTTGATCTTCACCAGCCCACCCGAACAAGTGCAAAGCGCCTTCAATGATCTGAACAAAGCCGAACAAGACGCGGTTCGCTTTTTGGAGGAAGCCTCCCGGGAATACCAGGAGCGCGTTCCGCGTTCGCGCGGCCAGGCCGAGCGCCTGGTCTTGGAGGCGGAGGGTTTCCGTGAGCGCCGGGTGCGCACCGCCCGAGGCGAAGCCGACCGCTTCACCAGCATGCTCGAAGCTTACAGCCAAGCGCCCGACATCACCCGCAACCGCCTGTATTTGGAAAAGCTGGAGAAGCAGCTCCCCGCCCTCGACGAAGTGATCGTGGTCGATGAAGACCTGCGCTCCGTCCTTCCCCTCTTGAACCTCGGAAAAACCGACAAATGAAGACATCTTTCCTGACAACCAACCGCGGCAACGCGGCCACCTTGCTCGTTCCTCTGATCGCCCTGGTAATCCTCGGCGGCATATTGGCGAGCTTCTGCCTGTTCACTGTCACCGAGAAGGAACAAGCGCTCGTTATCCAATTCGGGGAGGTGCGCGGGGATCCCATCACTGAAGCCGGTCTCCATTTTAAACTGCCCTACCAAAAGGTGGAGCGTTTTGAAAAACGCCTGCTCCGCTGGGACGGCAGCCAAACCACCACCATCACGCGCGACCGCCGCACGGTGAACATCGACGTTACCGCCCGCTGGTACATCAGCGACGCCCGCCGCTTCCGCGAAGCCGTTCGCAACACCTCCAACGCCAACGCGCTTCTCAACGGTATCATCGAAGGGGCGGTCAACGCCGATATCGCCAAGTTCGACCTCTACGAGATCATCCGCAGCTCGAACAGCATTCTCGATGCCGATGAAGATATGCAAATCTCCCTCGACATCGACGATGAGGCGGTCGAAGCCATTGACGCCG
>PXDN01000200.1 GCA_003566375.1 Opitutia bacterium | reverse complement strand
AGCCCGGAAAAACCGGCGGAACCCAACGTAAAACGAAGCTCGGCGGCATCGTCGGCCAGATCCAAGTCTCCAAAGATGCTCAGGCTTCCTTCGTTTACGTGCAAGCTATTGTCGCCGCGGAGGACGAGGCTGTTGCCGATGGTAACGGTTGCCCCGCTTTCAACGGTCAGAATTCCAGAACCTTCTGTGGCCACCGGATTATCGGACTCGTCGAAATCCGCACCGAACAAAAGGTTGTTGGCAATATCAAGGGATGTGCCGGAGCCTTCCACGGTCACAAGGCCATTTCCTGAAGACCCGGCGCCGATAAAGAAATCACTCGACGTGCTTGCCGCCGCGCCATCAGACAGGGTAAGGGACCCTTCACCGAGGTTACCCACAACAATTTCTTCCGTAACCTCCAATGTGGAACCACTGCCGGTAAATGTGGCGATCCCGACAGCGGTGGATGCCGAGCCGACCGTGAAGTCTCCGGAGGTGACTTCCACTTTGCCTCCGTCGCTTACGGAAAGGGTGCCCGGACCGGTCCGGCCAACCCGGAAAAAGCCACCTGCTTTGAACAAGCTGTTTTCACCGGTTACGGTGACATTGCCTTCGGCGGCCGGATCGAAACTAATGCTGACAATTCCAGCTGATTCGACGGTTGCTCCATCTTCGATCACCAGTGTTCCATTTCCTTCGTCGGCAATTCGGAACCAAGTGTCGGAAACCAGGCTGGAACCCGCGCCTCTGACTATTCCGCTCCCCTGCGACCCACTGCTCACTCCCAAGCGAACCGTGCCTTCGGCATAAACGGAGGCTCCATCCTCAATCAAAAATTCACCTTGGCCAGAGTCGCCGGCCCAGAAAAAACCGTCGTTACTAATGGAAACAGTGGAACCCGCTCCACGAACAGTGAGGCTTCCGTCCCCCCCGGTTTCACGTCCCAGACGCAGGTCACTTGAAGAAGAGACGGAACCTCCGTTTTCAATGAGCATTGAGCTCTCGCCGTAACGACCCACCCAGATAAAACCGCTGGCGTTCAATGAGCTTCCAATTCCGTCCACCACAATATGTCCTTTGGCGTTGGTATCCGACGAAGTAACCCCGCCGGCGGTGAAATTCGCGTCCACGTTGACGATGCCACCATCTGTCACATTCAAGTAGCCCTCGCCGGTAGCGCCCAAATGAAGGAAATTGCCGTGCGTGAGTGTGGAATTTTCTCCACTGACATTAATCGTTCCCACGGATCCATTTTCCCGGCCAACCCTGGTATAACGATCCACTGTGACGGCTCCACCCTCTGTAATGTTTAAAGTGGCTTCACCGGCTTGCCCTATGAAGTAGTCCCTTCCTATGGCTAGCGCGGAGTTCTCTCCACTGACGGTTACCGTTCCCACGGAGCCGTTACCGAAACCAATCCGACCATCTGAAGTTGCGGTCAGCGTGGCGCCCCCCAGGATGTTGGCAGTCCCTGCTCCTCCCGCTCCATCAGCTACCCGAAAAAAGCTGACCCCGGTAATGGTGGCCCCTTGATCGGCTGTAAAAGTCCCTGTTCCATCGTTGCCCACTAACAGCATCCAGTTGCCAATAGAATCCATTAGACTGTCGGCACCGGTAATGGAAACGGTCCCGATCGCCCCGGCGTTGTCGCCAATGGTGAAACCACGGCGGGTAAGACGGCCTCCGTTTTGAATGGTCAGGTTTCCTATCCCATCACTGCCCACAACCATCATGGATCCGGTGCTGCCCGAGCGGCTCGATTCCACCAAGGCGTTTGTTCCGTCTATGATCAAGGACCCCTCGGAAGAGGAATCGCCAACGCCGAGAAGGAGGTCAAAGTATTGCAAGGTTTGGCCCGCCGGGACGGTGAGCATTCCCGTTTCGCCTGCCCCGGATCCAATCCAAAGGGTCTCATCCGTGTAATCCCAGTCCTGACCATTCGGATCGGAATCGGTGCCGATCAAGAGGCTGTCGTTAATCGTCAAGTCTGGAGCCCCAAGCGTCGGCGGGGTCAGTAAAAATATACAGGCCAGCATGGACGAACATAAGGAAAGAGCTGATTGAGTGAGCAATGGAGTGGATTTCATTGTATTGCTTGATTCGGGGGTTAATAAAGTCGCTGATAGCTACCTTTTTAATGGTTTGAATTTTCGATAAAACAGGCGGCCCCGGCCTTGGCAAACCCTAACAACCAAACCGCCTGTTTATGCGTGGGACGGTCAAATTTGGTGATTGAAATGAAACATTTTGACCGGGGCATGCTTGGAGGGTGTCCCAAGGTTGTTGTGGCTTGCGCGACAGCCTTTTCCACCGGCTTCCGCGAGGATTCTTTCCGCGGCGGAGAAGAAGATTTCGGGGTTACCTGCCCGACGACGGTAACGACCCTTCACTTTCTCGTGAAAGAGCACCGCGGTGAGGCAACGGCCGGAGAACTATTCCCGCACCGCAGCGTCCGCTGAGATCCTCCTCCTTATTTTGCGTAGAAAACCTTAACCGCGCGCGCCGCCCTGGTCTAATCGAACGGGAGGGAAATTCCCGTTTCAGCGGCCGTTGTTTGCAATGTCTCCTGGTGCCAGTCGCTGAGAGGTATGCCGTCGCGGCGGTAAGAGCGCCCGTGCTCGGCTTCCACACCGCCGGGAAGAAAGACCCCCTCCGTGTCGGGGATGGGAATGAGT
>PXDN01000155.1 GCA_003566375.1 Opitutia bacterium | reverse complement strand
CCGTGGGCGCCCAGCAACTCCCCGTGGTCGGAAGTCAAAACCACGACGGTGTTCTCCAGATCGCCCCGCTGCTCCAAAAAATCCAGCAACCGCCCAAAGGCCGCGTCGATTTCGCTGATGGAGGCGTAATAGCAGGCCGCCGCCTCCTGCTTTTGGCGCCGGGTCATGCCGCGCCAGGCCGCGCCCGCCTTGCGGTAGAGATTGGGCCGCCCGGCCAAATCATCGTCGGTGTTGGCGGGGAGTTCCAAATTCGGGATGTCATACATCTCCAAGGCTTCGCGCCCGGTGAGAAACGGATCGTGCGGTTCCGACACGCTCACAAAACAACACCATGGCGATTCGGCGCCGCTGTTTTCCCGCAAAAACGTTTCCGCCAGGGCGGTGGTGATTCCCAGCGGGCGTTGGGATACGGGTGACGGGGTCACGCCGTAGAAAACCGACCGGGCATACCCCGGAGGTCCGTCGAAGCGAAACAACGGCGGCTCCACTTGTTGGCGCGCGTCAACTGCCCCGGCCCGCCGCGCGGCTTCGGCATAAAGGTCTCCTCCCGCGGCGCCGTTGACCCGCCACCCGTATTGGGCCAAGTCTCCGCTCCGCTCCACGTGCCATTTGCCGAAATACCCGGTCCGGTAGCCGTCCGCCTCCAGCCGTTGCGCCCAGTGCGGGTGTTCGGACCGCAGGCGGCACTGGTCGTCGTCCACCACATGGGTGACTTCCATGACCCCGTGGTTGTGGGGCAACAAACCGGTCATCAAACTGGCGCGGGCCGGCGAACAGACCGCGTTCGGCGTGTAGGCCCGTTCAAAGCGGACGCCGCGCGCGGCGAGACGGTCAAAGTTCGGCGTCCGGCACGGATGCCCGGGGCGCAGCACCGCCGCCTGCATTTGATCGGTCATGAGAAAGAGCAGGTTTGGTTTGGGCGACTTCATGGCTTGGTTGTTTCGTCATTTATCAATAAAGCACCCTGAAGGGGTTTTCCCCCGGGGCCAAAACTATTTCTCGGGATGCCGGCCGGGTGTGATTCTTTCCGCGGGGAAGTGGAAGTGGCTTCGGCACGGCTGAGCTCGTCGCAGACCAGCCGCTTTGCCATGAAAACAAGCGGCGGGATGCCGCCGCCACTTTGAATTCCCCCGCACGTTATACCACCCCCGTGAGCGCCCCCGGTTTTCGGGCGTGATTCTTTGCGCTTGCATTTTGATCGGCAAGCGGCCATTGCAAAGGCTCAATCATGCTTGAAACAAGCCCCATGACGGAAACAGCCAAGACGGAAACCGCCGATGCGCCGGAGCGGGAGATACATCCCGCCAAGAAAGAGCCCAGCGGCCGCAGGCGCTCCTCCCGGAGAACGTCCGGGAAACGGGGGCGCCCTCTGGTGCTGCTGCTGATTTTTCTGGTGTTGTCGGTTTACGGCATCCGCACTTATCTGTTTGCCACCGGCTACCCCCACCCGTCGCTCACGGGCCTCGCCCGGCCCGAATACACCGCCAATTTGTGCAACCTGATCCTCACCGGCTTCGGATTGCTCGGCCTGTTTTTCCTCTACCGGGGGGTCATTGCCCTGCGATACCTGTTCGGGGTGGCCGCCACGGTGAACAGCCTGGTTTTGGCCGTGTTAATCACCATGGGGTTGCTGGACGGGCACCACGGCCTGTGGCTACCGTTTCACGCCTTCGCCTTCGCGGTCTCCATCTTCGTGGTTTGGGCCTGCCTCATTTCCCACAGCGCCATCCATTTTTTCAACAACCAAGCGGAACGGCACTGATCGCCTTGCCTTTATTCCTGCCTGATGCTGAAACGATTTCCCCACCACACCGGCTTCCTTCCGACCATTCCCCAGGGGAAAGCGACCGTCATGCCGGCCTTGGGAGCCCCCCCCGTGTCACCGCAATCACACGACGCGGTCTGGAACCGCCAGCGGGAACTTAGTCATCCGCGGGATTGACCGCCCTTATTCGCCTTTCATGTCAGAAAAAACGCTCACCTTTCCCAATCCGCGGGCTCTCAGCCAACTCTATTGCGACCGTCCGGAAAACCTTTCCCGCGCGGAGGATTCCCTGAATGTCAAAATCGTGAGCCGCGACGAATGGCTCCGCATCGAGGGGGGCGAGGATAACGTGGGCAAAGCCGAACTTTTTTTCACCTTCCTCAACGAGGGACGTTCGCAGGGGCTTAGCATCCGCAACAACGATTACAACCTGATGCTCGATTGGGTGGCGTCGGGCGAAGAGGAAAAACTCCGCCAGCTCTTCCAAGACCCGGTGGTGATGCAGTTGCATCGGAAAACCATTGTCCCGAAAACGATCGGTCAAAAACACTACATTCGTCTCATCCGGGACTGCGAAGTGGTTTTCGGCATCGGCCCGGCCGGCACCGGCAAGACCTACCTGGCGGTGGCGGCCGCACTGGAAGCGCTGCTGCGGGGGGACGTGGGCCGGGTCATTTTCTCCCGGCCGGCGGTGGAGGCGGGCGAAGCGCTCGGTTTTCTGCCCGGGGATTTGCGGGAGAAAATCCTCCCCTACCTGCGTCCCATTTACGACGCCCTCTACGACATGCTGGAGCGGGAATACGCCGACCGGTTGATGGAAAAAGGAGTGATCGAAATCGCCCCCCTTGCCTACATGCGGGGGCGCACCCTCTCCAATGCCTGCGTCATTCTG
>PXDN01000083.1 GCA_003566375.1 Opitutia bacterium | reverse complement strand
AAGACTCGAGTTTGCCAAGTGGGCATACACCAGAACGATCGACAAACAAAACTACAGCCAGGTGCACAGCGCCTTGTCGTTCGACAGCAGCAGAAGAGAACTCAGTCGATATATATCCGCGCTCAGGTAGTTGTTTTGGTTACATCAATGGGCATGAACAAAGGGCACCCCTCGCAGGGTGCCCTTTTCAGTTGCTGGTATATAGATCCCAGACTACTTCTTGAGAACGGTTTTCAGCACTTCCTCTTTACTCAACTTTTTGGTGCAGAAGAACCAGTCGTAGCAGTGGATGTCATCCGACTCCATACGCTCTTTGGCGGCACCGCAACTGCCGGCTGTCGGCACAATCACGTCATCACCCGGCTGCCAGTCGGCCGGTGTCGCAATGGAAAAAGCATCCGCAGTCTGCAAACCAATAACAGCCCTGTACAACTCCTCGAAATTGCGACCTAAGCTCAGAGGATAGTAAATAATGGTGCGGATAATCCCCTTGGGATCAATGATGAAGACAGCACGTACAGCCTTGGTGTTGCTCTCACCCGGTTGTATCATACCATACTTTTTTGATACCTCCATCGTGATGTCCTCTATCAGAGGAAACTTCACCTCAATATCCTTCATCCCCTTGTATTCAATCTTCTCTTTGATGGTGCGCAACCAGGCAATGTGACTGAATAATCCGTCAACCGACAAGCCCACCAGCTTCGTGTTTGCCTCGGCAAAACGATCCTCCATCGCCGCAAAGGTCATAAACTCTGAGGTGCACACAGGGGTGAAGTCAGCCGGATGACTGAACAGTATTACCCAGCTACCCGAATAATCCCCGGGAAAATTAATCTTGCCCTGGGTGGTAATCGCTTTGAATTCAGGTGCTTTGTCGCCAATTCGTGGCATTTGATGAAAATCAGTTTGTGTTTGTTCCATGATGATTCTTTTTATGTGTTTGTAATGATTAAATATCCTTCCAGTCATACCTCCGAAGAAGTGACTCTATAGGTATTAACAATTCCATAACACAATGGTTCAATCCCCGGCGTCTGATAGAGATGGTTTTTTCTGATATGATGTCGGGTGATAACCCCTTTGTGTTGGTTCAACCACAAAGTGTTAATTTTGCAGGCATCAACATTCTTTGAATATGGATATACGTTATGCGGGTCAGATTGCTTCGTGGGTAGGGGTTGAAGAGCGTTATATTGCGAATGTTCTGAAGCTTATTCATGACGGGGGTACGGTTCCGTTTATTGCGCGTTACAGGAAAGAGCTTACGGGTTCCATGGATGAGGAGATGATTGTTCGTGTGCGTGATCTCTCCATTCGGCAGCAGGAGTTGTCAAAGCGTAAAGAGGTGGTGTTGCGCACCATTTCAGACCAGGGCAAGCTCACGGAGGTGTTGCAGCGTGAGATAGAAGCGTGTTCCACTATGGCGGAGTTGGAGGATCTCTATTTGCCTTACAGGCCGAAGCGTCGGACCAGGGCTGAAATAGCGCGTGAGCGTGGCCTTGAGCCTTTGGCTAATGTTTTACAGGCGCAGCGGTTGATAGACCTGGAAAAAGAGGCATTGCAGTATATTGATGAGGAGAGGGGCGTTGCAAGTGTGGCGGATGCGTTGAGTGGTGCCCGTGATATAGTGGCTGAACGCGTTAGTGAGCACAAAGAGTGTCGTGCCAGACTGCGAAAGATTTTCATGGAAGAGGGCACCATTATTTCCCGTTCTGTGAAAGGGAAGGAGGCTGATGGGGAGAAGTACAAAGACTACTTTCAGTGGGAAGAGCCGGTCAAGCGTGTGCCATCCCACCGCTATTTAGCCATGATGCGTGGTGAGCAGGAGGGTTTCTTGAAAGTGGAAGTGGGCATCTCTGCCGTCCAGGCACTCCCTGTTTTGCAGCGTGTTTTTCTGAAGAATGATTACGATACGGGGCAACAGGTTGCTGAAGCCATAGAGGATTCGTGGAAGCGGCTTTTAAAGCCTTCTCTGGAGACGGAGACTCGATCCTCTCTGAAGGAGCGTGCAGATGCACAAGCCATAGAGGTCTTTGTTGCCAACCTGAGGCAGCTTCTGATGGCTCCACCTTTGGGTGAGAAAAGGGTGCTCGCGATAGACCCCGGGTTTCGTACAGGCTGCAAAGTGGTTTGTTTAGACCGAACCGGGAAACTGCTGCACAACACCACCATCTATCCCCATCCACCGCAAAGGGAGCAGAAGGCCGCCATAAAGAAGATCCTTTCATTGGTGAGCCAGTATCAGATCGAAGCGATCGCTGTTGGCAACGGTACCGCTGGGCGTGAGACCGAAGAGATGGTGAAAAGGATACGTTTCGATCGTGACCTGGTGGCTGTAATGGTGAATGAAAGCGGAGCTTCGGTCTATTCTGCCTCCAAAGTAGCCAGAGAGGAGTTTCCCGATTATGATATTACGGTACGTGGAGCCGTCTCCATTGGGAGGAGGCTGCAGGATCCGTTGGCTGAGCTGGTAAAAATCGACCCCAAATCCATCGGTGTGGGGCAGTACCAGCATGACGTGAACCAGCCGGCTTTGGAGCAGTCTCTAGAAGACACCGTCTCCAGTTGTGTGAACCAGGTGGGCGTTGATGTAAATATGGCAAGCAAACAGTTGCTGACTTACGTCGCAGGGATTGGTTCGGTGGTGGCTGGAAATATTGTT
>PXDN01000226.1 GCA_003566375.1 Opitutia bacterium | reverse complement strand
CCATCGGCCGGGAGCGGATGCGGCGGGGAACCTGGGGACGGCGCAACGCTGGGAGGCTGTTCCGGTTTCACAGCTACACCTTGGGCCGCTCGTTGCCGTGGCGCATACTCCGCGCCTTGCTCGACTGGGGGGCTTTGGAAATACGCGAAGGCTGGCGTTCGTGGTTCCGGTCCATCCCCCATGCCCGGGAAAGCGCGCCCTTGGCCAAAACCCATCCCGAACATCCGTGAATCCGTCGTCAACCAACGTCATGATCGAAGAAAGCCCGCCGACCGCCCGAGCGCCGTTCATCCGATTGGGCTTGTTCGGGTTGTTGTTGGTTCCCGGAATCGCCTTGTTGATTTGGACCGGAGGGGATTGGAGAGGTGTGCTGGAGCAATTGACGCATGTCTCCCCGGGACTTTTTTTCGCTGCCATGAGCATCCTGCCCGTGGTCGGCTTTCCGATTGCGCCGTTCTATTTTTACGCGGGCGTGGCCTACGGTTGGCAAACCGGAATTCCGCTTTGCCTGGCCGCGCTGGCGGTAAACATGACGCTCAGCTATTTCGCCACCCGCACCCTGCTGCGCGAACCGATTGCCCATTTGATGGCCCGGCAAGGCCGCCGTTTGCCCGTTTTACGCGGCTCGCATAACCAATTCCGCGCCACGTTCCTGCTCCGCACCGTGCCCGGGCCGCCCTTTCCCGTGCAAAATTATTTGCTCACTCTTGCCGGGGTTCCGTTCGGAATCTACCTGCCGGTTTCGCTGGTCGCCCAGGGAATGATCGCCAGCGCGGCCATCGTCTCTTCCGGTTTGCTCACCCGTCATGTTGATCCGCCATTGTTGATAGCCGCCGGATTGTGCGTACTTTTGATTACCGCAACCTGCGGTTCGATCCATTACCGCCGGCGGGAACGGAAAGCTGTCGGCGCGGATGAAACAAAACCTTGATCTTTAACCCACCTTGCGAGGAAAGATATGCGGATGAGCGAAAGCCTGAAATCCGAACTCAAGCATTTGATCGTGGAGACCTTGAAACTCCACGACATCGAACCCGCCTCAATCAAAGACGACGAACCTTTGTTTGAGTCCGGACTCGGGTTGGACTCGATCGACGCGCTGGAGTTGGTGTTGAGTGTGGAAAAACGCTACGGAGTCAAAATTTCCAGCAGCGAACAATCCCGCAAGGCGCTGGCCAGCGTGGAAAGTCTGGCCGCTTTTATCAACGAGCAACGCTCTTCCTGAAATGGCCACACCCTTCCAGTCCGGCATCGGCGACCCGACCCGGGCGGGGTTGGAGGCGGCGGCCTGTCTAACTGCGTTGGGAGACGAGACCGCGACGTGGCGGGGGTTGGGCGAGGGGAGTTCAGCGCTCTGTGCCTGGCCGGTTCGCGGTGAAGATGGTGGAGAGCCCGTGCCGCTGGGGTTGCGGGGGCCGATGGAATGTGAGGAGCCGCCCCGGTGGATGCTCGATTTGACAAGGTTGGCCGCGGCGGCCGGAGAGCATGGCGACTGGGGCAAGCCGGAGTATCCGGTTTTCCTGACCAGCAGCAATTTTTCCATCGAGAGTCTTTACGCCAGCCGGGTGCTCGGTCGGGAAGACGGCCCAACCGTTCATGGGGCGATTCACCGGTGCGCGGATCATTTGCGGAGCGAATTCGGTTGGGGCAACAATCTGCGGATTATTTCCCATGCCTGTGTCTCCGCCGCGTTGGGCCTGAAGCTTGGCGCGGCCATGCTGCGCCGCCGGCCGACGGAAAAAGTCCTTGTGTTCAGTTTCGACTACTTGAGCGCGTTTGTGACGGCCGGTTTTCACGCGCTGAAAATTCTCAACGCCGGGTTTCCGCGACCTTTTCAAGTTGCCGAAACCGGATCGGTCGCGCTTGGCGATGGCGCCGGGTTCGCGGTTTTGACGGCGAAGAGCGCTCCGTTGGAAATCTCTGGCCAAGGGTGTTGGAACGAGATGGTTCACCTTACCGGCAACGAGGCCACCGGTTCCGGTTTCACCCGGATGGCGGAGGAATTGACTTCGGCATTGCGCGGCCGCAAGGCGTGGATACGCGGTCACGGAACGGGAACGCTGGAGTCCGGGCGGATGGAATGCGAATCCTGGGCCCGGGCTCTGCCGGAAGCGCCGCTGGTCGGCTGGAAAGGAGGGATCGGCCACACCTTGGGAAGTTGCGGGATTGTCGAGCTGGCGATTGCGACTGTCGCCATGCGGGAGGGCAAAGCGCCCGGCACCGTGGGATCGGCGCCCCCGTTTTTTTCCGAACAGGTGCGGACGGAAGCGTTTTCCATTTCTGAATACGATGCCGCCGTGTTGACGGCCAACGCCTTTGGAGGAGCCCATTCCGGGCTGGTGTTGAGTTATGGATGAATGGTTCCTGCGGCAGGTCTTCACTTGTGAGTGGCCGGAGAACGCCACTCCGGAAGCGGTGGCGGCCATTCAAGAAGGATTGCCCAGGCAAGCGGTGCGGAGGATGAGCCGACTGGGCATGTTGTGCGCCCGGGTTTTGCGCGGCATTCCGCACGATCCAGACCGCGCCATCATCTATGCCACCGCAATGAGTGAGGCGCGGAACTTGGAGGAGTATCTGGACAGCTTTCCCGATCCCAGCCCGACCCGGTTTCAGGGATCGATCCACCCGGCCGGGGCGCAGCAGGCCATGATTGTTCTCGGACGGCCGGT
>PXDN01000091.1 GCA_003566375.1 Opitutia bacterium | reverse complement strand
CAACAAACCCTTGGTTTTTTTTTGGAATGACGGATAATGTGACGACTGTTGCATTTCGAATACCAGCACCTCAAAAAATGAAACTACCAAAAGAACCAAAGAGAGCAGTTGAAATCAGAATTACATTATCTTTGTGCAAACAATTGACGCATCATGAAGTACCTGGATCCAAAAAACGATGTGATCTTCAAAAAGATCTTCGGACAGCACCCCAATATCTTGCGGAGCTTCCTGAACTCCATGCTTCCGTTGCCAGTAGGACAGGAGATCGTGGAGTTGGAATACTTATCTTCCGAAATGGTTCCGGAAACCTATCTCGAGAAATTCACTTCGGTGGATGTACGTTGCAAAGACACCACTGGGCGACAGTTTCTGGTCGAGATGCAGATGAACTGGACCACGGCCTTCAAGCAGAGGGTGCTGTTCAATGCTTCTAAAGCCTATGTGACCCAGACAGAAAAGGGATATGAATACAAAAACCTGCAACCGGTTTATGCGCTCAACCTCATCAACCAAAACTATTTGCCTGATAGCCCGGAATACTACCACCATTATGCGGTAGTGCATCTGAAAGACAACAACGAAAAGCTTGAAGGACTCGAGTTTGTTTTTATTGAGTTGCAGAAGTTCAAAGCCCAAAACATCCGTGATAAGAAAATGCAGGTATTATGGCTGCGGTTTCTGACGGAGATCAACGAACAAGCCGAAAACATCTCAGAAGAGTTGACTGAAAATCCCGAAATCGAACAAGCCATACAATTCGTGTATGAAGCCTCTCTGAGCAAAGAAGAGAAGCTTCTTTACGACAAAAACTGGGACAGGATCAGTTCTGAAAAGACCTTGTTGTCAGCAGCGAGGGAGGAGGGTATGGTAGTAAAGTCTATGGAAATTGCACGAACAGCACTAAAAATGGGCATGTCTATCAAAGATATTTCACTAATGACCGGGTTGAGCGAAGAAGAGATAAATAATTTATAAAGCGCATATAATCAACCGGATCAAGCAGATGAAAGCGAATCAGGAAACGGCGAAAAAAATATCGATAACAGGAAAATCTACAACACTGTGCATTATGAAGAGATTTCTTTTGATTACGCTCACGCTCACTGCCTTTGTTCTTCTGTTACCGGGGTCGGGTGTGGTCTCCACCTGGGAGGCTGATGACATCATCGGCGAGTGGTACACAGACGGCAACGAAGCGATTGTGCGAATTTATAAGAACAGGCATGGACGCTATTTTGGCAGGTTGGAATGGATCAAGGATGCCTATGAGAGTGATGGAAGTCCGAAGCTCGACAAGGAGAATCCCAATCGTGAATTGCGCAACAGACCGCTGCAGGGGTTGGTAATTCTACGCAACTTCTCCTTCGAGAACAACCGATGGACCGGTGGCACGATTTACGACCCTGAGAACGGTCGCACTTACAGTTGCACGATCAGGTTGAACAACCGTAACACAATGCATGTAAGGGGCTATGTTGGCATATCGGCTTTGGGGAGAACCACCACCTGGACACGCAAGAGAAACTAGGTTATGAAAAGAAGCAACTCCCTGTTCTGCATGCTTTGCAGCTTGGTTTTACTTGTATATGCCGGATGCACTCCATGGGAAGACCTCGAGTGGGATGTGGGGGTATCGGCTCCATTGGTTCGCACGGTATTGGGGATTGAACACATTGTGCCTGACACCATCGGCTACACTGACGAGCAGGGTATGGCCGGCATCGACTTCAAGTACAAAGTGTTTGAATTGAATCAGGACACCTTGTTCCGCCTGGATGAAGCCTTGACAGATCTCGCCTACCACCTCCCCTTGACCATCACGTTGCAGCCGGGGCAACACTTTATCAACACACTGGAGGAAACCACCTTTGGCTTCCAGGGCGCAGAGATCCGCACGTTGGTGATAGACCGGGGAAGCATACTGCTAACCCTTACCAACCCGTTGGAGGAGGTGCTGGTGTGTGAATACTCCATCCCCGGATCCTCCAAGGGAGGAAGCCCTTTGAAGGTGACAGCCACTGTGCCGGCTGCCAGCGGGAACGCGCCTGGAAAGCTGTCGAAGGTGGTGGATGTGAGCGGTTACACCATCAACCTCACAGGAAGCAACGGGTTTGGCGTGAACCAGATCAATGTTCAAATTGACACCAGGGTGGCGCAAAATGGCCAACCGGTTCAGGTGACCCCTTTCGATACCCTCAGGATCAGAGCCGACTTCTCTGACCTCACCCTGAAAGAGGCGCATGGCTACTTCGGACAACACCACATCCAAACCGGAAAACAATCAACACGCCTCGACCTCTTTGATATGATCTCTCACGGCGATCTCATCCCGGATACTTTGTCGGCACGCATAAGAATTCAAAACGGTGCCGGATTCGACCTGCGCATCAAACTCCATGAACTCACCGCCAGAAACTCCAAAACCAATACTTCGGTCTCACTCCAGGACCCTTTCATCGGAGCACCTGTAAATATCAGCAGAGCCACACGAAACCAGAGTACAGGAACGGTCACCCCGGTTGAACAGGTGATCACCCTGAACCCCGCTACCACCAAACAGATGTTCTCAATTTATCCTGACCACCTCGACTGGGATCTTGACATGGAGGTGAACCCATTGGGGAACATGAGCATGGGCAATGATTTTATGTTTGCTGACCATCCCGT
>PXDN01000177.1 GCA_003566375.1 Opitutia bacterium | reverse complement strand
TTTGCCCGGACAACAATCGGATCTATTCGTTCTATGCCCGGACTCTGGAGCAGGGAAAAACCATTCCTGCCTGCCCGGACAATCCTGATTTCCGCATGGTCAAGTTGATGTCAACCTTCGCTATTTCCGGTGCCGAGCGCAAATCCGCAACCTCCGGCGGAAAATCCCCCGGTGGCGAAGGAGAGGGTGGCGGCGAAGGGCCGGACGGCGACGATCCCCGGATGATGGCCGCCATGGCCGAGATGGAAAAGGAGATGGCCGCCCTCGACACGGACAATCCCGACCCACGCCTGATGGGGAAAATGATGCGCAAAATGGCCGACCTCACCGGCGAAAAAATGGACGAGGGAACCGAGGAGATGGTCCGCAAACTGGAGGAAGGCGCCGACCCCGACCAGTTGGAAGAGGAATTCGGCGACCTGCTCGGGGAAGACGGCGGCGACGCTCCCGGCGGCTTCGGCGGCGGCTACGGAGGCGGTCCACCCACCCGCGATCCCCATCTATACGATTATTGAGGGGTCGGCCCAAACACCGCCTTCCGGCCCGGTGACCCCCGTGGCATCCGGCCTTGCCGGATGAGCCTTCAGCCCGTTGCCCCCCGTAGCATCCGGCCTTGCCGGATGAGCCGATTTACAGCCAACCACTTCTTCCTTTTAAATTTTGCCCTCCATAGCATTGCCGTTTGGGAGCAAAGCCTTGTAGGCTGTTTTCAATATGAAAACCAAAACCCTTCCCGCCTCACCGGAAATTTTGACCACCACGGTCGGTTCCTATTCACCGATTGACTGGTTGGCGGCATTGCCCAGCGAACAAGCGGTGCTCGACGCCACGGCGGTGGTCATCGGCACGCAAGAACGGGCGGGCATCGACTTGCCGACCGACGGCGAACTCTACCGGTTTGACGTCAACCATCCCGACACCAACGGAATGATTGAGTATTTCATCAGCCGCATCGGCGGCATCCGCACCGGGGTGGGGATTTCCGACGGCAGGGCTTTCCGCCAAAAACAGGAGATGGCGTTTCGCCGCAAACCGGCCGGGGTGGTCACCGGGCCGCTCGAGGAGGGGACGCTGGACCTGTTCGAGGCCTGCTCCCGTTCGGCCTCGCTGGCCGCCGGTCCCCTGAAATTCACCCTCACCAGTCCCTACATGCTCGCCCGCACCTTGCTGGACCGGCATTATCGTTCCTTGGAGGAACTGACCCTCGCCATCGCCGACGTGCTGGCCGCGCAGGTCGGCGACCTGCCCTGCGCCTGTGTTCAAGTGGACGAGGCCAACATTCCCGGCAGTCCCGAAAACGCCCCGTTGGCCCAAGAGGCGATCAACCGGATACTCGATCAGGTGAAGGTGGCCAAGGCGGTCCATTTTTGTTTCGGCAACTATGGCGGCCAGACCATTCAAAAAGGAGCCTGGAAACCCTTGTTGGATTTTCTCAACGGATTGCGCGCGGATCATCTGGTGTTGGAACTGGCCCACCGCCCGGAATCGGATTTGGAAGCGCTCAGGGAGATTGATCCCCGCATCCAGCTCGGCATCGGGGTGATCGACATCAAGGTGAATCATGTGGAAACGGCTGACGAAGTGGCCGGGCGAATCGAAAGGGCGGTTCGCGCCGCCGGCGAAAGCCGTGTTCGCTGGGTGCATCCGGATTGTGGATTCTGGATGCTCAAACGGTCCGTGGCCGACGGCAAAATCGCCGCCCTCGTCTCCGGGCGCGACCGCTTTCTGGGGCGGTAAGCTTTTTAATAATGATGCCTGACCTGCGCAATCAGGATGGAATCGTCCTCAATCTTGTAAACCAATCTGTGCTCCGAATTGATTCTCCGTGACCAATACCCCGCAAGCCCGTGTTTCAGCGGCTCCGGCTTGCCGATCCCTTGGTAAGGATTTCTTTCGATGTCTTTAATCAGAGCATTGATTTTTTGTAATATCTTTCTGTCGCTTTTTTCCCAATACAAATATTCTTCCCAGGCATGGTCGGAGAATATTTTCTTCATCACTCGAAAAGCTTTCTTGCCTTGCCCCGGCCTTGCTCCAGTTGTTCGATTGATTCCAAGAGTCGCTTGGCATTTTTCGGACTTCTCAAAAGATGGGTTGTTTCCTCCATGGCTTCATAGTCTTCCAAGGAGATCATGACCACCGCTTCCGTTCCTTTTTTGGTAATGATTACGGGGGAATGATCTTCGCAAACACGAGTGATCGTCTTGGCGAGATTTTCCCTGGCATGTGAATAGGTTATCGCATTCATGTTGGCCAATATCCTGTACGGACATCCCCCTGTCAATGAATGACCGTCGGCCGCGGTGGATTGACACCAAGGCGTCGAGCGGGTGGAGTTCGCGGAGATTGATTTCAAAACGAATGATTCCATGCACCGCCCGTCCCTGACCCAAATTGATCCCTCCACCCGTTCCGGGATGCTGGAGCTTTTGCGGGAATTGGCGGAACCGGAGTTTGCCCGCCAGGAGGGGGGAGCGGAACAGCGGGGAGACTTTTTTCCCATCGCCTGGTATTCGCGGACCGGTGCGGAGATGGAGGCGTGGAGCCGCATTCTCTGGGGGCTGGCTCCGGCTTTGATCGGGTTCCGCGATGAAGGCAAAAAAGCACCGCCCGCATGGCTTGCGGCGGCGGCGGAACGGTATCTCCTCCGTTTGGCACGGGGATGCGATCCG
>PXDN01000259.1 GCA_003566375.1 Opitutia bacterium | reverse complement strand
CAGGGCGCCCTCGGCCAGTGCGACCATCTCGATCGCCCCCGGTATCGTGTGGACCGGCGCGATGAACTGGACCCGGCGGCGCGGTTAAAGCTGTTCGCCGATCTCGCCGCGCATTTTCGGGAACTCGGTTCGTTGCCGGAGGAGTTGCTGGAGGGGATGTCCGACGAGCAATTGGTACGAAACGTGGTGGACGTGCTTTACCGCGCGCGTTCCAATGAAAAAGCGGGTGGCCAAACACCGGCGACAATACGATGAGAAACACGGAACAGCTCGAATTATTCGGAGAAGCCGCCCCCGCCCCGGAGGTGGTGAAACCGGTCCGGCGCGCCGGCCCCGCCGACCCGGCGCCAAAAACTCCTCCGCCGCGGGCCGCTAATGCGGCGGCGTTGGCGGACGAACTCACCCGGTTTCGCGACTTTGACAAGGAGACCGTGGTCTTGACCGCCTCCGGTTCGACCGGCGGTCCAGCGGTGCCGATGTTCGTCAATGAATTTTGGACCGCCCGCCAGCGGCAAGCCAACTCGCTGCACGAAGTTTCCTACCGCGCCTGTTTCAAACCGCAGTTGCCCCGCTTCTTCATCGAGCGGCTGACCGATTCCGGGGCGGTGGTGTATGATCCATTCATGGGGCGGGGCACCACCTGTCTCGAAGCCGCCCTGCTCGGGCGCCAGCCGTCCGGTTGCGACGTCAATCCCCTCAGCCGCGTGTTGCTTGAGCCGCGCCTGTCCCCGCCCGAACTGGAGGAGGTGGCGGCGCGGCTGCGTTCGCTGGATTGGAAGGCGGAGACCGAAACGCGCGACGACCTGCTGGTTTTTTACCATCCGGAAACCTTGCGGGAGATCTGTCTGTTGCGCTCCTGGTTGCTGGACAGGGAGGCGCGGGGGACGCTGGACCATGTGGACCGGTGGATACGCATGGTGGCGGTGAACCGCCTGACCGGACACTCCGCAGGGTTTTTCTCGGTCTATTCCCTTCCGCCCAACCAAGCCGTTTCAATCAAATCCCAAACCCGCATCAACACCAAACGCGGCCAGACCCCGCCCCGGCGGGACGTGCCCGCCCTGATTTTGAAGAAAAGCCGACAGTTGTTCCGCGACGTGGATCCGGCGCGCATGGCGGAACTCCGGCGGGCCGCGGCCTCGGCCCGGTTGCTGACCGCCTCGGCGGACGCCACCCCGAACCTGCCGGACGGCTCGGTCGATCTGGTGGTGACGTCGCCGCCGTTTCTCGACGTGGTCGATTACGCGGGCGACAACTGGCTGCGCTGCTGGTTTTGCGGCATCGACCCGGCCGGGGTGAGGATGACCGTGCCCCGCAAACCGTCGGCCTGGGATGAAGTGATGACGGCGGTTTTCCGGGAATTGAAACGGGTGTTGCGGCCGGGAGGCTGGGTGGCGTTCGAGGTTGGGGAAATCCGCGGAGGAAACGTGCGGTTGGAGGAATCGGTCATCTCCTGCGCCCGCCGGGCGGACCTTGAACCGGCCCTGGTGCTGATCAACGACCAAAAATTCACCAAGACCGCCAACTGCTGGGGCGTGGACAACCAAGTGAAAGGCACCAACACCAACCGCGTGGTGGTGCTGCGCAAGGAAAAGTGAAGCCGTTTCGGGTTCGTTTTGGTGGGCTTGTTCCGTTTTGAATTATTGATTCTGACTTGGGAGGATTACGGTATTCAAAAAACAAGGTCATTTGCCTGCTACGAACCGTTTCTACCCGGGAAACATTGGGCTGCCCGCCGTTTACATTTTATGGAGGGTAGGAAGGACTCGGGCAGCACGGTAATCAGGTGCAGCCCGGTCTTGTCGGCTCGGCATACATAAAAAAAGGACCCATACTGAAAATACACCGAGCCCGGATAGTCGGGTAATAACACCATTTCCAGATCGCGAGAAATCAGGTGCCGGCCCCGCCGCAGGACCAGGCTGAATTGCCGGTCGGCCGACCGCAACGGGATGCCGACACGTTTTCTGAGGCGTCTGCGGGCATGCCCGGTCACCAAGCATCGGGTGGCACCGGGAAAAACATTTTCCGGCTCGGTGTGCCACGTGCTCGCGGTTGCACGGATTGGTTTGGCGTGACCGTTCGTGACCGACTGCCGAAAGGGTTGTCTATTCCTGAGGTTTACCCGTTGCATGGCGGCTCGTATCAGGTGGTAGTTGCTGTAGTTGGTTCCTGTCGTAGATCGAAGTCCCCTTCAATGATACGACGCATCCAGGCAATAGTCTCCCAAGTCAGGTATTCCCATTGTGCCAGACATTGCGCGCACTTTTCCTGATCATACACCCATTCTTTACATGCGGGAAGTTGTTCCACTAACGCCACACCGGCCGGACTTAACTCCCAGATGCCGATTTCCGGGCTGCGGATTAGACCGCGGTCGAACAGGTTTTTCCGCTTCCACGCGAGGTCGTTCTCCCTGATCGAATCCCCTGTGCAACGGAGGGCCTCGTCCTCTTCGAACTGGGTAATCAACCCGCGAAGTTCAATGAAATTCAGCACTTGGCGTTTCGGGGGCTTGGTGTAGCCGTTCTTCCGGAGGATGTAGAGTGAGATAAGGAGAATGAACTCCTGTTGTTTTACCTTGTTCATCATGAATCCTTTTCTTGGCTTTTTTTTGGTTGGTCCTCGACAATTTCAGACTGATCTTTTGTGAAAATTTTAATCCATTCATCCATTTTCTTT
>PXDN01000263.1 GCA_003566375.1 Opitutia bacterium | reverse complement strand
GGTGGTGGGCAAAATCCAGGACGCGGCGGAGAAAAAGGGGTGGCTCTATCCGCCCGATCCTTCCTCGCGCGGCTACAGCACCATCGGCGGCAACATCGCCTGCAACGCCGGAGGCATCCGGGGGGCCAAATACGGGGTGACCCGCGATTACGTGCTGGCCCTGCGGGGCTTTTTGCCCACCGGAGAACCCGTTTCCTGGGGGAAACCGCTGCGCAAATACGCCGCCGGTCTGAATCTGCGTGATTTGTGGATTGGCAGCGAGGGAACGCTTGGCGTGATCACGGGGGCGGTTTTGCGGTTGTTGCCCAAACCGGAAACGAAATGGACTTATCTGGCCAGCTTCTCCACCGAGACCGCCGCCCTGCGGGCCATTCGGGCCTTACTGGAAACCCGGTTGGTTCCCAGCGTGCTGGAGTTTCTGGACCGTGAGTCGGTGTTGTGCGCCGAACGGGCCACCGGCCAGGCGATCTTTTCCGGACAGGCCGGACGCCCGGTGGTTTTGTTGGAACTAGACGGGCACGCCGGCCGGGTGGAGGAGGAACGCGAAAAGGTGTTGGCCTGGGGAGCGAAGACGGCCCTCGCCACCGCCGAAGCAACCGATCCCCGCCAAGCCGAGGCCTTGTGGGCCGTGCGCCGTAAATGCTCCGGCGCCATGTTTGAACTGGGCGACGCCAAACTCAACGAGGATGTGGTCGTGCCGTTGCGGGCACAGGGGAAACTGCTCGCGTTCATTCGCCGGTTGAGCCGGGAAGCGGGCTTGGCCATTCCCACCTTCGGGCATGCCGCCGATGGCAATTTTCACGTGAACATCATGTATTACCGGGACGATCCGGAGCAAAAAGCGAAGGCGGAAAAAGCGGTGTTTGCCCTCATGGAAAAAGTGATCGAGCTGGGCGGCGCCATCAGCGGCGAACACGGCATCGGTTTGGCCAAAACCGCCTTTCTCCGCATGGAGCACGGCCCCGCCGAAGTGGCCGCCATGCGCGCGGTCAAGCAGGCGCTCGATCCGAACGGCATTCTCAATCCGGGCAAAATTTTCGACGTATTTGAATACTGGGCACAACGTCCGGTCAAAGCCCGGTTGCCGTGGGACCATCGGTGAGGCGGCCATGAAAGCGGTGGTGCAACGGGTTTCGTCCGCCTCGATTGAAATCGAGGGGAATCCTTCCGGAGAGATGGGGCCGGGTTTGGTGGTGCTGGCCGGTTTTCAGGAGGATGACCGGGAGGAGGATTTGGACTGGGTGGCCTCCAAAATCGTCCGCCTGCGGATTTTTCCCGACGATGACGGCAAGATGAACCGCTCCGTGCTCGACCTCGGCGGCGACATTTTGGTGGTCAGCCAATTCACGCTTTTCGCGCGGGTGGGAAAGGGGACCCGCCCCTCCTACAACCTGGCCGCTCCGCCGGAAATCGCCCGTCCCCTTTATGAAACCTTTGTGACCAAAATCGCCGCAAACGGCGTCCGCCCCCCGCTCACCGGCGAATTCGCCGCCGCCATGCGCGTCGGCCTCTGCAACGAAGGTCCGGTCACCATCATCATCGACTCCCGCAACCGCTGAACCCGCGGGTTTCGCAGGCGGTCGGTTTCAAGGCTGTTCGTGGAAGCGTCGTGAAAAGTCGCTGACGCCGGTTCGGCGGATCTCTTCGGTCCAGCGGTCCAAATCCGGACGCCCGGCCACCCAGAAATTTCCGCACAGATGGAGAAAGGTGATGACGGCGTCGGTTTCACCGAGGGCCAAAACCCCGCGGGCCAGAACGAGCGACGGCCCGACACTGTTCAATTCCGGAGAGCCGCGCACTTGGGCCGAAAGGAGCAGGTGGCGGCCGGCGGAGAGCGTATCCCCGTTTTGCAGCGCGATCCGCCCGAGGGTAGTGTGGGCCGAGTGCTCCGCGTTGGCGCGGTTCCTGTCGCGGGTGGGAAACATTTCCGCTTTGCCCAGTAGTTTTTGAGCCCAGTCACCCGCTTCAACCGGTTTTCCCGCTTCCATGGCCACCTCGGGCAAGCGGGTGAGGATGCTGAAACGCCGCTCCCGGTCGTCCGCCCTTTCCTGAGCCATTTCCAAATCGGCGAGGGCGGCGGCGAACAGTTCCCGCGCGCGTTCGGGACGCTCTGCTCGCAGAGCGGCGGCGGCGAGCTTCCGCTGGGCCGACAATTCCAACGGCCATTCCGGATTGGCGGGCTCCAAATCCGCCGCCCGTTGCAAGAAGGAGATGGCGGCGTCCCGGTCCCTTGCCGCCAGATAACGACCGGCGTTGGCCATAATGACCGGGTTCCCGGGTTGGTAGTCGGCGTGTTGTTTCCACAGGGCGGCGCCGGAATCGTAGTCGGTGCCGTTCACGGCCGGATGCAGGCGGGCGCGGACATCCCCCGCCATCGGATGGGCGGGATGGTTTTCAATGAGCCACAACACGTGGGGCACCCGTTGGCTCCGCACCTCCGGATCGGCGTATTGAGCATGGTAATACCGAATCAGGGAGATGCGCAAAGAAAGGTCACCTGGCGATTCACGCAACAGGTTTTCGGCCCGTTCCGCTTCGAAAACTTCCGGGGAGGGCTCGTCGGAATAAAGGGGAGCGGTGGAAAGCCCGAGGACGGCGGCCGAGAGGCTAAGAACAGCCAAATTTCGACCGGAAAACAGGGAAAGCGAGAGAAAAATCATGGGTGTATGTTCTCGGCGATGACGT
>PXDN01000228.1 GCA_003566375.1 Opitutia bacterium | reverse complement strand
GCCGAGTGACAGGTCCGGCGGCTACCGTACGCCTCGAATTGCCGTGACTGCCGACCGGAGGTCTGGCGGCTACTTTGCGCCTCGAGTGCCCGGGACTGCCGACCGGAGGTCTGGCGGCTGCGTTTCGCGCCGAACGCCTGGGTGGGGCGCGCGGGCTTTGACTTCCGTTCGGGGCAACGTCATTTTCACCACCATGAAATCGTTACAAGTGGTTGTTTGGGGTGAGAATGTTCACGAGCGGAAGAGCGAGGTGGTGCGGTCGGTCTATCCCGACGGAATGCACGCGGCGATCGCCGACGGATTGCGCGAAAACGGTTTGGAAGACGTAACGACAGCCACCTTGGATGAATCGGAACACGGTCTCCCCGAAGAGAGACTGGAATCCACCGATGTCCTTTTCTGGTGGGGGCATTGCGCCCACGGGGAAGTGGCCGACGCGGTGGTGGACAGGGTGCAAAAACGGGTTTTGGAGGGGATGGGGCTGATCGTCCTGCACTCCGGCCATTACTCCAAAATTTTCAAGCGGCTGATGGGGACCACCTGCTCGCTTACCTGGCGGGAGGCGGGTGAAAAGGAAAGGGTGTGGGTCTGCAATCCCGGCCATCCGATCGCGGCGGGCATCGACCGTTATTTTGAACTGGAACAATCCGAAATGTATGGCGAACCCTTCGCCATTCCGGCGCCGGAGGAGCAGGTGTTTGTCTCCTGGTACCAGGGCGGCGAGGTTTTTCGCGGAGGCTGCTGTTGGCACCGGGGGAACGGCAAAATTTTTTATTTCAGTCCCGGCCACGAAACGTATCCAATCTATTTTGACAAAACGGTCCGGCGGGTTCTGGCCAACGCCGCCCGCTGGGCCGCGCCCCGGGGCCGGTGGGTCGATTCCTGCCCAAATGTGCCGGCCGACCAGGCCGCCGAACCGATCATCAACCGCGGCCCCCGCCTGCACCAAGACGGCGACGAGGGTTATCGATAAAAGGCGCCGGGCGGGGTTTCCGAATGGAAGCGTCCGTCCACGCGGACCCTCCCGATCCAACGCCGAGCCGTTGTTTTTGTGGTTTTCCACCCGTCTTCCGGGTTGAAGAGGGGGGAGCCCGGGGTTTAGGGTAATACGGGATGGGGTTGTTTCAGCGATATATGGGGTGGTTTGACGGGGAGCCGACATGGTTGATTGTTTTGGTCAGTGTCTTTCTCCTGGTTGGCTTCATGGTGATCGTGGGAAGGCTCATCAAATGGAGCGCCTGGTTTCTGTTGGCCGGCGTGATCGCCTGCGTGGTTTTTGGCGCGGGTTGGTTTTTCCTCGCCGCCCGGTAACCGATTGGGGCAAAAACAACGAACCGCGCCTGCGGGCAACAGAGCGGTCATTGGCGTCAATCCCTTTGTTTAAGCCGCTTTCAGGGCGACGGACGCGATTCCGTGAAAAAAATAAAAAATAACTTGCGGCAGGTTCGAATCAGCCTAGTCTCCGTTCCTTTTCACAACTCAAGTAAACGTATTTTGCATGCCCACGATTAATCAGCTAGTCAGAAAGGGAAGGAAGCTCCAGAAGGTGAAGTCAAAATCACCGGCTCTGGACCGCAATCCGTTCCGCCGGGGTGTCTGTGTCCAAGTGATGACCCGCACGCCGAAGAAGCCGAATTCAGCCATTCGCAAAGTGGCGAAAGTCCGGCTGACCAACGGCACCGAGGTCATTTCCTACATTCCGGACGAGGGCCACAATTTGCAGGAGCACAGCATCGTGCTGGTTCGCGGAGGCCGCGTGAAAGATTTGCCGGGCGTGCGCTACCACATTGTTCGGGGCGCCCTGGATGCCCAAGGGGTCGAAAAGCGCCGCCGCAGCCGCTCCAAGTACGGAGTGAAACGGCCGAAAGCAAAGAAATAATATTTTCCCATGTCACGTCGCAGAAAAGCCGTCAAGAGGATCCCCAATGCGGATCCCCGCTACAACAGCCAGTTGGTCTCCCAGCTCATCAATATCGTGATGAAAAGCGGGAAGAAAACCGTGGCGCAGAATATCGTGTACGGGGCGTTTGAACGCGTCAGCGAGAAGATCGGCAAGGGGGACCCGGTGGATCTTTTGTTGGGCGCGCTGGAAAACGCCCGCCCCCGTTTGGAAGTGAAAAGCCGCCGGGTGGGTGGCGCCACCTACCAAGTCCCGGTTGAACTCTCCTACGAGCGCCAGCAAAGTCTGGCTTTCCGTTGGTTGGTGTCGGCCGCGAGCGCCCGCAAGGGCACCGTGATGCGCGAAGCGCTGGCTCAGGAAATTATCGACGCCTATAATAACACGGGCGTCGTCGTCAAAAAGAAGGAAGACACGCACCGCATGGCCCAGGCCAACCGTGCTTTTGCCCACCTTCGCTGGTAAGAACGATCATGTCCGTCGCAGTAAAACATTCTCTTTCCTCCGCAAACTCGAGCGCGCGCAATTTCCCTATGGAATTCACGCGCAACATCGGGATTGCCGCGCACATTGACGCCGGCAAGACCACGACCACGGAGCGCATTCTTTATTACACCGGGGTGGTTCACAAAATCGGTGAGGTCCACGACGGCGCGGCCGTAACCGACTGGATGGAGCAAGAGCGGGAGCGGGGGATCACCATCACTTCCGCCGCGATTTCCTGCGCGTGGACCAACGCCACCGGTCCTTACGCCGACATCCAGCACCGGGTGAACATCATCGACACTCCG
>PXDN01000034.1 GCA_003566375.1 Opitutia bacterium | reverse complement strand
GATGGTCTTGGGGTCTTGCACCACACGCGTTATCTCTTGCATCTCGAAAGGGCGCAGCAGAAGTTTTTTGAAGTATTGCTCGGAGTGCCCGATTTCAATTTTAAACGCGACGAGGATATTTATGTGGTTGTGCATGGTGTGGAAGCAAGGTTTCGGGAACCCTTCCGCATCCCTGGTCCACTGGCAATTGATTACCGGATCGAACGCATTCGTTCCGCTGGGGTTACCATGCGGTTTACCGTCCGAAACCCGGAGAACGGTGCGATCTATTGCGATGGAACCCGAACCGTTTGCAAACTTTGCGCGGAAACGCATCAACCAAAGCCTTGGACCGAAAAGTTCCGGGCAGCCATGGAAGCTTTTCAAGTTCGGAGCAAGCCGTAGGACGCATTTCGACATGCTTCATAAGCAGTCGGCTGCACTCGCGCGCACTGAGGATATGGCAAGTGGCGGAGCTGCTTGGGTGGAAAGGGGGCAATCCGAGTTTCATGATTGTTTTTCGACTACCCGTTTCAACCCGTCCGCCGCACAGGGCAGGCGATCCAATCGTTTGGCCAGGGAGACCCATTCATCACGATTCCGCAGGACATCTTGAATCAGGTCGAGCAGGGGAACGATGACAAACGCCCGCTCCTCCATGCGCGGATGGGGAAGGCGCAGGCCGGGGGTGTCGCGGGTTTCGCCGAAACAGACCAGCAAATCGAGATCGATCAGCCGCGGTCCCCAGCGCTTCTCCCGCACCCGGCCGAGGCCGGTTTCAATCTTCAGCAACACGGCGAGGAGTTCCTCGGGGGAGAGCACGGTGGCCACCGCCGCCACTTGGTTGTAAAACGCCGGCTGGTCGGTCACGCCGACCGGGTCGGTTTCGTAAACCGGGGACTCCGCCAGCAGGCGGATGGCGGGGTGATCCGCCATGGCTCGGCGGGCGCGGCTTAGGTTGTCGGCGCGGTTGCCCAGATTGCTCCCGAGGCCGACAATGGCCTCCCGCCAATCGGGCGGCGGTTTCGGGCCGCTCGCGGGGTTCACGGCGTCCGCTCCCGCCGGATTTCGACCGCGACGGCACCCAGATCGTAGGGGACCGGGGGGTGGGGTTTATTCACGGTGACGTTGACCGCCAGCAGGATGGGGAATCCCTCCAGCAGCTTTTCGGCAATGCGCTCGGCAACGGTTTCCACCAGCTTGCAGGGAGGACCGGTGACGACGCTTTCCACGATGGAGAGGGCGCGGCGGTAATCGATGGAGCGCCGCAGGTCGTCGGTTTCCCCGGCCGGGCGGGTGTCGAGTTCGAGCACCAGGCTGGTGAGGTAGCGCTGGCCGAGTTTGGTCTCCTCGGAAAGGAGACCGTGGTGGCCGTGGAAACTGAGGTTGCGGATGTGAATTTTATCCATGCTGAAAACGAAGCCCCTCGCGGATGGCGTCGGCCATGCGGATCTCGTCGCGCGCCTCGGCCGGTTCGTGCAGGCGGATCATGCGGCACCCCTTGGCCACGCCCCAAACGGCGGTGGCCGCGGTTCCGGCGGTCCGTTGGTCGACCGGTTTATCGAGCACCAGCCCGAGGGTCGATTTGCGGGAGGTGCCGAGGAGAACCGGGAATCCGAGACTGGTGATGCGGTCAAGTTCTTTCATGACTTCCAAATTGTGGCGCGGCTCCTTGCCAAAGCCAAACCCGGGATCGAGCCAGATTTGCCGTGCAGGAACCCCGGCGGCGCGGGCGAGGGCGAGGCAAACCCGCAGGTCGAGGAGGAGGTCCGGCCAAAAGTCGCCGTAGCGCCGCTCCTCCCGGTTGTGCATCAGGATAATCGGGCAGCCCCGCCGCGCCGCCACCGCGGCCATCGGCGAGGCGGGGAGATCCGCCGTGGAGGCATCGCGGGCGACCGCTTCGCGCCAGGCAAGGCGCGCCTCCGGCCCGAGCCCGTGCAGGCCTCCCCACACATCGTTGATCAGATCGGCCCCCGCCGCCACCGCCGCGTCGGCCACGTCGGCTTTGTGGGTATCGATGGAGAGGGGAGTTTCCGGGAACGTCTCCCGCAGGGCGGCGATCACCGGCAAAACGCGTTCGGCTTCGGCTTCCGCCGGGACCGGGTCGGCGCCGGGGCGGGTCGATTCGCCGCCGATGTCGAGAAGGTCGGCGCCGTCGGCCAAGAGTTTCCGTCCCCGCTCCACCGCCGCCACCGGGGAGGCGCAGACCCCGCCGTCCGAAAACGAGTCGGGCGTGATGTTGAGGATGCCCATGATCAGGGTCCGCCGGGAGAAATCCGGCAGCGGGGTGCCATGGGGACTCGACCAGGCGGCGGTCACAACCCGGCGGTGGTGAGGAAGCGGGCGTAGATTTTGGCCACCTTGACCAAATCGGCGACCTTGACGCACTCGTCGATCCCGTGGGTGTTTTTGCCTTCCACCCCGTAGCCGACGCACGGCAACCGGGCCTCGTTGGCGTAAAACGCCATGTCGGTGAAACCGGAAGTCATGCCAAACCCGGCCCGCTTGCGGTAGTGCCTGACCGTTTTCAGGAACTCCCTGGGCAACGGATCGCTCTCTTTCACCAGACTGGCCTTGCGGGAGGAGATTTTGCGAACCTCGATTTTCAGGCCGGGAATTTTCTTGCACGCTTCGCGCAAGGTGGCGCGCAGCTCCTTCTCGACTTGGGCGACGGTTTCGTCGGGCAGGACGCGGCGGTCGATGGTGAAGGTGAATTCGTCCGGAATGGTGTTGATCTTGGCGCCGTCGTTGCCGCGCACCTCCCCGCCCAGGGTGAGGGGTGGGCGCATCTTTTCACCGCCGGGTGCGGTGAAGACGTGGCGGCGGATGCGGGTTTTGTATTTGCCCAGCTCTTGGCAGAGGGCCGCCGCCATTTCGAAGGCATTCACTCCGAGGTGGGGTCGGGAGGCGTGGGCGGATTTTCCCTTGACCGTGACTTCCATCCAAATAACGCCGTTGTGCCCGCAGCCGATCATGTCGCCAAAACCACCCTCGCACACCACCGCGTAATCCGCCCGGTGCCATTTTTGCTCCACGAGGTAACCGGTGCCGAGCAGGCTGTTGCTCTCCTCGTCCGGCACAAAGGCGATTTCCACATTCATTTTCGGTTTCAGGCCGACGGTTTGGACGGCCTCCACCGCCGTGCACAGCGAGGCGATGGAGCCTTTCATGTCGTTGGCTCCACGTCCGTAGAGCCAGCCCTTGCGGATTTCGGGGGAGAACGGGGGGCTGGTCCAGCCCGGCCCGGTCGGCACCACGTCGTAATGGGCGTTGAAATGGACGGTTTTCGGCGCGCCCACGTCCCACCGCCCGACGACGGTGAACCGCGGATGGGTCGCCGCGTTGGGCACGGTCGGGGCCAACACGGCTTCCGGCACCTGGTGGATGACGGTGTCGAATCCGAGGGAGCGGAGTTTGGCGGCGAGATATTCCGCGCAGGGGCCGTAGTTGCGCCCGGGCGGATTCGAGGTGTCAAACCGGATCAGGTTGGCCAAAAATCCGCACAGGCGGTCCTCCGCGCCGTTGATCCAAGTGTCAGTGGAGTGTTGGGTGCTCATGGTTGGTGATGGTGTGCGGCCGTTAATCCGTCCGCAGGATGACCCCGAGGGCTTGGTCGGGCTTGGAAATCAATTCTTCGCAAGCTTCGGAGGCTTGGTCGAGATGGAAACGGTGGGTGATGAGCGGGGCCACTTGGAGCCGGGCTTCGGCGATCAGGCGCAGGACGGTTTCCACATTGCGCCGGGTGGTCCACGGCACGATGACCGGCGGATAATCCCCGCCGCGTTCCCAGCCTTTGTCGTGGTAACCGGGGCCGGTGCGGCAGGAGGCGCGGATGTCCACATTGCCCAGCGGGGTGGGGAAACGCTGGTGGATGGTCGCCCCGCCCACGATCACCACCCGCCCCATTTGGTGGGTGTCAGGCGCCTTTTTCATGACCGAAATGATCTGCTCCAGCGCCCCGGTGGCGTCCCCGCCAAAACAGATGAACCCGGCGTCCATGCCGTACCCGCGGGTGAAGTCGAGGACGTTCTCCGTGAACCCCGGTTCGCGCGGATTCAGGGCAAGGTCGATGCCGAGATTGCGGGCGGTGGTCAGGCGGCCGTTGGCGGTGTCGGCGCCGGTGACGTGGCAGCCGTTGATCCGCCCGAGTTGGGCGGCGAGCTGGCCGACCAGGCCGAGGCCCATCACGAGGAGGTTTTCCCCGAGCAGGGGTTCGGCGCGGCGCAGGGCCTGCAGGGCGGTGGCGGCGAGGTGGTTGAACGCGGCCTCTTCGTAGGAGAGGGCATCGTCGATGGGGAAACAGAGGTTTTGCGGAACGCGGGCGTGGGTGGCGTGGAGGGCGTAGGCGTTCCCCATGCAGGCCACCCGCTGGCCGACCCGAAACCGTTCGGCGCAATCGGGACCCAGGGCGAGGATGTCACCGGCGTTTTGATACCCGAACGGGCGCGGGGCGAAATTCGCGTCGGGATTTTTGCGCCGCGCGACCACCCCTCCCAGCTCGGTGCCCGGGCTGATCAGGGAGCAGCGCACTTTGATCAGAATTTCGCCCGGTCCCGGTTGGGGGATCGGTTCTTCTTTCAGGTAAACGGCTCCTTGGCCGTCGGTCATGACCACGTTTCGATTAGGCATAAAGAGATTGATTACGGGAGGACGGGCATGGGTGTGGCGACGGGTGATTCACGAAGCCTCCATGGGCGGGCCCAGCCGCGGAAACAACGCCGCCAAATCCGGGGCGGCGACGGTGCCAAACGGAGCGGCATTGCAGGAGCCGGTGGCGATTTCCCCCGCCGCGATGGCGAGGGTGGCGTTGTCCGTTCCGAGCGGCCGGAAAAGATCCGGATGGGCGGCGGCCGTCTCCCGGCGAATCTCCGCTGGCCAGCCGGCCAATCCGGCGAAATAATGGTGCCCGTTGCGTTCGAGGCTGGCGTTGCCAAGGGCGGCTTGCACGGCCAAGTCCTGTTGCAGGGCAAACGGCGGCACGGTGGTCAAATCCTCCCCGCTGAGGATGGTGGGCGCGTCCGGATTTTGCCGTCGCCGCTGGGCCAGCAGGCAGGCGTTGGCGATGCCCTTGAAGACCCCCTTGCAGTTTTTGTGGCTGGTGCCGGCGTAGCCGAGCCGGAGAGCTTCCGGCAGGCTCTCCGGGGTGGCGTCGGATTCGTCGATGATCACCGGCCAGGGGCGGGGGAGGCCGTGGATGGCCTCCCCGGCGGCTTCGGTCAACGCAAGGTCGCGCGGAAACGGTTGCTCGATGAAGAGCAGGTGTCGGGCAAAGGAAACAAGATCGGGATCCGTGGCCAACCCCTCGCCCAGCGCCGCGAGATCGGAGCCGTTGGCAAAGCTCTCGTTGCCGTCAAGAGTGAAGGCGTATTCGGCGGGGGCGTGGTCTTGCAAAACCCGCGCGATGGCGCGCAACCGGTCGAGCGCTTCGGCGGGAGAGCCCGCCACCTTGATCTTGAAATGACGGATGCCGCCGGCCACGATGATGTCGTCCAGCGCCTGGGGAAGCCCGTCGTCCAGCCGTTCCCCGGCGGGAATCTCCCCGGCCGTCAACGGGTCGCCGAGGCCGACGGTGTGGCGCAGGATCACCTTGGCCAACGGTTCGGCGGGGAGCCAGTCGGCCGGGGCGGTGCCGCCGAGGGAGGCGTGGACCGCGCCAAGGTCGATCCCGAAGGCATTGGCGCGCAGCGCCCGCGCGAAGGTCGTGCGGTGGCGGCGGCAGAAGGCGTCGATCACCGCCCGTTCCACCAGCGAGGTGCCGAGTCCGGTCAGCAAAGGCGGCAGCCCGGATTCGTTGCCCCACTGGCTCTGGCGGGCGGCGAGTTTGCGCTGAAAGGCAAAGGGGGACGCCGCATCCAGCCCTGCGGCGAAGCGGGCGGCTTGGCCGACCACCTCTTTCAATTCGGCGGACTCCTCCTCCAGCGACTGGGCCGGATCTTTTTTAAACCATTTGGGACAGAGGTTTTCCGCAGCGAATCCGGTGGAGGTTTCACCGTCGATCTCCGCCGTGATTTTCAACAGCACATGGGTCAGCCGGCTCATGGAAGCCATGCCGTAACGGAACGGCATGCGGGCCGGGAGTTCGGTGTGAAACAGGTCGAGACGATGCGGGCGAATGGCCATCAATGGGAAAGGAAGTTGTTTAGGGAGGCAGCGTGCCCGGTTCCCAGGCCCGCATCAAGTTATTCCTCCATCGCTCTCATCCTCCGGTTTGCCCGCGGGAGGGATAACGTGGTAGATTGAAATCGGTATTTGCCAAGCGGGCTAAAACCCGTGTATACAAAATTCCAATTCAACAAGACATGAAAATCAGCAAAACCATTCAAGAAGCGCTCAACCGGCAAATCAACTTGGAGCAAGCCTCCGCCCACGCCTACCTGGCCATGGCGGCGTGGTTTGAACAGCGGGCTCTCAGCGGGTTCGGCCGCTGGATGCGGTTGCAATCCGAGGAGGAAACCGGACACGCCATGAAGTTCCTCGAGTACCTGCTGGACCGGGACGGAACCGTGCAGCTGCTGGCCATTCCCGAGCCGGTCGGGTCTTTCGATTCCCCGCTGGGCGCCTTCAAGGCGAGCCAGGAGCAGGAGCGATCGGTAACCGCCAGCATTTACGAACTTTATGACCTGGCCCACGGGGAAAAGGATTACGCGACCGTGTCGATGCTCAAGTGGTTTGTCGATGAGCAGGTCGAGGAGGAAAAAAGCGTGGCCGACATGGTGGACCGGTTGAAATTGGCCGGGGACAGGCCCGACGCCCTCATCCTGCTCGACTCAATGGCGGCCAAACGACAGGAAGAAACCTGACCGCGCGGGGCGGGGGCTCAATCCTCCCCGGGTAATTCCGCACCCGCCTCGGCCAGCTTTTCCAACACCGTGCCGGACCCGAAGAGTTCCGGAAAGATCACCGGTTCGTCCTGTCCCGGCGCGTAGAGAACGTTAAACGGGATGGCGGACCGGTCGAATTTGGCCAAGGCGCGGGTGATGGCCGGGTCGTGCTGGGTCCAATCGGCCCGCAGCAGGGCGACGTCGTTTTTGAGAAACGCCCGGATCACCTCGGCGTTTTCGTAAGCCCGCTTGTTGACTTGGCAGGTGGCGCACCAGCGGGCGGTGAAGTCGATGTAAACGAAACGGCCTTCCGCGCGCAGCTCTTCCACCTTCGCTTCGCTCCACGGTTGCCAAATGAGAAAATCCTGTTCGGCCTCGCCCGCCTCGATTTGGGCGATCAACTCCCGCCGCCGTTCCTCATCGGCGATGCCCCGCCAGACAAACCCGAACGGCAGGATCAGCAACAGAGCCGCGCCCGCGCGCGCAGCCCAGCGGACTTGCCGGCGCCGGTGGGGCAGGGACCAGCGGCCGTAGACCCAGCAGCCCATGGCCATGACCACGAGGGCAAAAAGGATTAGCAGGAAAAAATCACCCTCGACCTGATCGGCGAGCACCCAAAGCAAGTAGGCCACCGTCCCGTAGAGAAGGAAGGAAAGGAATTGTTTCAAGGATTCCATCCATGCTCCCGGTCGCGGTAGTTTGGAGATCAAATTGGGAAAAGCCGAGAGCGCCAGATAAGGGAGGGCGAGGCCGATGGCGATGGCGGTGAAAACGGCCAGGGAAGAGGCCGCCGGCAGCGTCAGCGCCGCCCCCAGAGCCGGTGCGAGAAAAGGAGCGGCGCAGGGGGTCGCCACCACCGTGGCCAAAACGCCGGAAAAAAACGACCCGGCGTAACCCGGCTTGGCGGTTAGTTGGTCCCCCACGCCGACCGCCGACATGCCGATCTCGAAAACCCCGCTCATGTTCAAGCCGAAGGCGAGCAGGATCACGGTGAGAATGAGCACGAAGCGGGCGTCTTGCAGTTGGAACCCCCAGCCGAGTTCGCCGCCCCCGGCCCGCAGGGCGATGAGCGCCCCGGCCAAAATCCAAAAACTAACCAGAACGCCGCCGCTGAAAACCAACCCGTGGCCCACAATGCGGGCCCGGTCTTCCCCCGCTTGGTTGACGAAGCCCATGATTTTCAGCCCAATCACCGGAAAGACACACGGCATCAGATTGAGAATCAACCCGCCCGCCAAACCGAGCAGCAGCAGCGGCAGCAACGGCCTCGCGGGGGTGTCCGCTTCGCCTTCCGCCACCGCCGTTTCGGGGCGCACTTCCTCCGGCCACTCGACGCCGTCGGTGGCGGGCAGGCTGGTGTCGCCGAGGGGTATGGTCAGAGTGTCTTCAACTTCGTCCGGCAGGTAGTCCTCCTCCGCCACCGCTGCCCAAGAGACCCGCGCCCGCAGCTCCACCGGCATGGCGGCATCTTCCGCCACCCGAACGCGGGCCCAGATTAAGACGGTTCCGGTGTGGCCGCGGGCCGGTTCTCCGAAAACCTCAAATTCGACTTCGGCCGGAAACCGCGGGGAGCCCACGGTGACGCCGCCGGAAGTTTCCCACTCGATTTCCGTCGGCAGTCCGGTGAAACCGGGATCCTCGCCAAAGACATGCCACCCCTCGTCCACCCGGAGCAGCACCCCGGCCCGGAACTCCCCTCCGGGCACCGCCTGTTCCACGTCGGCGACCAGCTCGGCCCGCACGGGAGATTCCGCACGGGCAAAGGCGCCGCCCAAAAGGAGGGCGGATAACAGGAGACGGGAAACACGAAGCCAATTCATGGCCGATACAAGACCGCCAGCCAATCCCGGCCCTTGGAAAAAGTGGCCGGAACCTCCATGTGCCAATCGGCTGAAATCTCCCCATGTGGAAATTTTGGATGAATGGCAACGGGGGGGCGGTTCAAGGCAAGACGGTTTCGTTCGTGGTCAGGGTGTGGATGAATTTCCGCAGGGCCGGTGTCAGGGAGCGGCCTTTGCGGTGGATGATGGCCAGGGGGCGGGTGTAGCGGCCGCCACTCAGGTTGACCGCCACCAACGTGCCTTGTTTGACCTCCTGCAAAACCGTGGTCTTGGGCACGATGGCGACCCCGGCGTCGATTTCCACCGCCCGCTTCACGGTTTCGATGTTGTCGAATTCCATCACCGGGTCCAATTCGAGTTTCTTGTCGCGGAAAATGGCGTCGATGGCTTTGCGGGTCGGGATGTCGGGATCGAACCCGATGAACTTGTGATTGGCGATGGCCGCGGTGCTGACCGATTTGTTTTTCGCCAGCGGGTGGTCGGGCGGGCAGATCAGCACCAGTTCATCCTCGCGGAACGGGATGATTTCGATTTGCCGCAACTTGGCGGGGAACGCCACCAGTCCCAGGTCGACCGCGTTGTGCACGATGTCATCGTAAACCAGATTCGAGCGGCGGTATTCCACCCGGACGTTGACCGAGGGAAAATGCTGAAGGAACCTTTTGATGAAGGGCGGCAGTTCGTGGAGGCCGATGCTGTAAATCGTGGCCAGCCGGATGGTGCCGCTGATCACCTTTTTCATCTCCTGCAACTCGCTTTGCAGTTTCTCGTATTCGTGCAAAATTTCCTTGGCCGCGTCATACAACCGCTGCCCCTCGCGGGTCAGGCGAAACTGCTTCTGGCTGCGGTCGATGATCAGAATATTGAATTTCCTTTCCATCGCCCGCAGTTGCTGGCTGACCGCCGACTGGGTTATTCCATTCAGCCGCGCGGACTTGGAGAAACTTTGGCTTTCGACCAAATCGGCGAAGATTTTAAAGTTTTCGACATGCATGGTATATAAGAGTTAATTGAATTAAGGATACTTATTATTTATTTTCAAGCGAGAAGTAAAGCTTATGAGCGAAAAATGGGAGACCTTTCAGGGCCGGGTGGCGGAGGTGCGCGGGCGGATTGAGGCGGCCTGCCGGCGCGCCGGGCGTTCCCCCGAGGAAGTGACGTTGATGGCGGTGACCAAGACCCATCCGGTGGAGGCGGCCGCGTGGGCGGCGCGGGCGGGCATTCACTCCGTTGGGGAAAACCGGGTGCGGGAGGCGGTGGATAAAATCACCGCCGCCCCGGATTTGCCGGTGCGGTGGGAACTGATCGGGCATTTGCAAACCAACAAAGCCCGCGCCGCCGCCACCTATTTTCAGCGGATTCAATCCGTCGATTCTCCCAAGCTCGCCACCCGGCTCGACCGGATGGCGGGGGAGTTGGGCAAAGTTCTGCCGGTGTTGCTGCAGATCAACGCCGGGGAAGACCCCAACAAATTCGGCGCGGTCGGCGGGGAGGCCATGCGCCTGGCGGAGGAGGCGTTGCGGCTGCCACACCTTCGGGTGGAGGGGCTCATGACCATCGCGCCGCTGGAAGGGGGCCGGGAGACGGCCCGGCGGGCGTTTGCCCACCTGCGGGAATTGCGCGACCGCATGCGGACGGAACTGGGGGCTGACTTGTCCGAGCTGTCGATGGGCATGACCGGGGATCTGGAAGAGGCGGTGGCCGAGGGATCGACTCTGCTGCGGGTCGGCACCGCCCTCTTTGGCGAACGGTGACCGCCGCGAGCCGGCGGGTTCCGGGAAGCGAATGGGTGTCCGCCAAGCCCAAATGGTGGAAAATCCCAGGCTGGGTGAGTTTAGGATTGCGCCGGAGGTTGGCTTCCCGTTTTTCTTGAAAACCAAAGTTCCACGTAAATTTTTATCTCATTCATCATGCCAGAATTAACCGGAAATGTCTTGGTCGCCCAGTCGGGCGGACCCACCTCCGTCATCAACGCGAGCCTTGCGGGCGTTATCACCGAGGCGCTTAATCACGAGTGCATTGAGGAGATTTACGGCGGGTTAAACGGGGTGCTCGGCATCCTCAACGAGGAGCTGGTCGATCTCGCCTCGGAATCCCAGCAAACCATTCGCGCCCTCCGCCACACCCCGGGCGCGGCTCTCGGCTCCTGCCGCTATAAATTGAAAAAGGACGAGGATTTCGACCGTGTGCTGCAGGTTTTCGAAGCCCACAACATCCGCTATTTCTTTTACGCCGGGGGGAACGATTCCCAAGACACGGCCGATAAAATCGCCAAGCTGGCCGACGCCCGCAACTACGGCCTTCGCGTCATCGGCATTCCCAAGACCATCGACAACGACCTGCCGACCACTGACCACTGCCCGGGCTACGGCAGCGTGATCAAGTACGTCGCCACCACCGTGCGTGAAATGGCGGCGGACAACGCCAGCATGCCGACGGGGGATTTCGTTTCCATCCTTGAGGTCATGGGCCGCTCGGCCGGTTGGATCGCGGCCGGCGCTTCCCTGGCCAAACGGCGCGACCACCCCAACGATGCCCCGCACCTGATTTACCTGCCCGAGGTTGCGTTTACCAAAGAAAAATTTCTCGAAGACGTGCAGCGCGTGTTGCGCCGCGAGGGTTATTGCAGCGTGGTGGTGGGCGAAGGCTTGGTCGATGAGGATGGGAACTACGTTTCCGTGACCACCTCCGGCGCCCGCGACGCCTTTGGCCACGCCGCTCTGGGCGGAGCCGCCGACTACCTGAAGAGCTTGTTGGAGGAGGGAATGAATGTGAAAGCCCGCACCGCCAAGCTCGGCTACGCCCAGCGGGCCGCCGTTCACTGCGCCTCCAAAACCGACAGCGACGAAGGGTTTCTCGTCGGCCAGGCCGCGGTCAAAGCCGGCGTGGCCGGCGAAACCGATTTGATGGTCACGCTGGTCCGCACCGATGGCGACCACTACGGGGTCGAGACCGGTTTGGCACCGCTTTCGGAGATCGCCAACGGCGTCAAACAGCTCCCCAGAGAATGGATCCATGAGGACGGCGTCAGCATGAACCACCAGTTTGTCCGCTACGCCCTTCCGTTGATTCAAGGGGAAGTGCCGTTGCCTTTCGATAACGGCCTGCCGGTGCTGGCCCATTTGGATAAACACCGGGTGGCCAAGAAACTGGATCCGTATCAAACGGCCTGACCGGGTAGGGCAAAGACGGGTGGAGGCATAATCTTTTGGCCGGGCTCCCGGAGCCCGGACCCTCCAGCGGGTAACGCTCCCAAGTCTTGACGGTGGGCTGTTGAAGCCGGATGCTAAGGACATGTCATCGCCTCAACAGGCCTTGTTTACCGTGGAAGATTACAAGGGTCTTCCGGAGACCGGACCGCGTTATCAACTCGTCGAAGGAGGTCT
>PXDN01000257.1 GCA_003566375.1 Opitutia bacterium | reverse complement strand
CAGCCGGCTGAAATCCTCCGCTCCTTTCGGCGCTCCGCGCCGGGGAACGAACCCGTGGCGGTTGGCGATGCCACCGGCCAATGAAAAATCGGTTGGCAAACGTCCCTTCCCGTCGAGAATGACGCATTTCCATGCAACCCGCGCCACTCCCTGCCATGACCATCCGGCCTTACCGCGACTCGGATTTCCACGGGGTTCTCCAAACCTGGGAGTCCTCCATGACTCTCGACGTTCCCTCCCCCGCCGATTTTCGGCGGCGGGTGTTGCTGGACCGCAACCGCTGCCCGCAAAGTCTCATCGTGGCCGAAGCGGACGGGCGAGTGGCCGGTTTTCTGCTGGCCCTGGTTCCGCGTCACCCAATCGACAAAACCGGCCTGCCGCCGGACCGCGGGTTCATCACGGCCTTTGGCGTGCGCCCCGATTACCGGAGACGCGGAATGGGAACGGCCATGCTGGAACGGGCGGAAGCATTTTTCCGTGAAAGCAACCGGGGTGAAATCGCCGTCGCCCCGTATCCCCCAAATTATTTCATTCCGGGCGTGGACCCGACCCGCTACCGGGAGGCCCTGGCGTTTCTCACCAAGCGGGGATTTGCCCCGTATCTGGAGGCCATCGCGATGGACGCGGCAATCGGTCAATTCGAAATATCCCCCGATCTGTTGAAACGGGAGGCCGACCTGTTGGCCGATGGGATCGCCATCAGCCCGCTTCCGGATAACCGGTTGGCCGCATTCCTGGAATTCATGGAAGCGGTCATGCCCGGAGACTGGGGGGAATCAGCGCGCACGCTTCTCACCGCCCCCCCTCCCGCGGACGGACATTGGCCCAACCTGCTGGTGGCGGCACGGGAAGAACGGATCATCGGATACTGCCAGTTCGACGGCGAGCACTTCGGCCCCTTTGGCATTGCCGAACCCTATCAGGGACGGGGGATCGGAACGGTGCTTCTCGCCCGCACCCTGCTGCAAATGCGCCGGCGCGGCCACCACGCCGCTTATGTTCTCTGGACGGGCGAACGGGCGGCCAAGGGGGTTTACGGGCGCCTCGGATTCCGCATTTCCCGCCGGTTTGCTTTGATGAAGAAACCGCTCGCCTAGACGGAAAGATGGAATTGCCATTGCCCGGCATCACGGGAGGGGTCAGAGTGGAAACATGTCCGTCAATCTGACCGAGCATTTGGTCCCGAAAATCAAGAAGGATGATCCCGACACGCTGCCGATTGGGTTACCCAAGCCCAAGCCGCGGGAACGGAAGACGGCCTTCGACGGGTTCTTTTATTTTACGGCCGCCCTCGTGTCGCTGACATTCGGTATCCAGCTTTTCCTTATGTTTTGGATGGAGATTTTTTGACCGCCCTCAGCGAATAATGACGGGGCGCTTTGGCTTGGAAAACGGTTTCCCTCTCCAAAGGCCATGACTGATCCGCCGGGATTTCCCAGTCGGCGCGCCCCGCCAGGACCTCCGCCACCTCATTGAAATACGGCTGGTGGTCGGTGCGGAAAAACAAATCCGCGCCCGTGGCCGCCCGCCCGGCCAAATCGTTGAAAAAAGAGGGGCGCAACAACCGGTTTTTGTGGTGGCGGCGCTTCGGCCAGGGATCGGGAAACAAAACAATAACCCGCCCGAAACGAACCCCGTCCGGCAGCTCCGCCAAAAACTCGGAAGCCTCGGCGGCGACAAAGACGGCGTTTTTCAACCCGGCGGCTTTCACCTTGCGCCGGGCCTTCTCCAGACGCCCCCGCTGGAGGTCGATGCCGATGCAAAATTGACCTGGAAACGCCGCCGCGAAAGCGGCCAGATAATGCCCGTGCCCACAGCCAATTTCCAAGACCGCGGCCTCTGGCGGCCAAGGCAGCGAGGCCAATTCTTGCCGCAAAGCCTCGCGCCGGGCCTCCACCCGCTGGAGGAATTCCGGGTCCCATTCCCCGGCCCCGCAGGCGGCGGCGCCGGCCATTACCCTTTCCCGTTCAACCATGGGAGACTCCTGCCTGGCCGGGGTTAGCGGCCCTCCCCGTCTTTCTTCTTTTTCTTTTTCTTCTTGATGTAGGGAGAGACATGCACGTCGTCGGGCTTCGCCCCTTCCTTGCCTTTGCCCGAGTCCGTCACAATGGCCGGGCCGTCATCCTGCCGCCGGTTGGTCAGCCACTGCTGCAGTATGGTCATCAAGTTTTGCACGGTCCAGTAGAGCACCAATCCGGAGGAAAAGGTGTAACTGAAGACCAGGAAAATCAGGGGCATGAACTTGAAGATTTTCTGCTGCGTCGGATCCATCGCCATCGGCATCATCCGCATCTGGTAAAACATGCTGAGCCCCATCAGCAGCGGGAGGATGTTGATGGGAAGGCCGGCGATGTAAGCGATGGTGTCGGGAGCGGAAAGGTCCTGAACCCAGAGAAAGCCGCTGAAACGCAACTCGGACGCGCTCATGATCATGCGGAAAAGCGCGAAGAAAATCGGAATTTGCACCAGGATCGGCAGGCAGCCGCCCATCGGGTTGACCTTGTTTTCGCGGAAAAGCTTCATGGTTTCCGCCTGCATTTTGCGCGGATCCTCCTTGTACTTTTCCCGCAGGGCCTGCATCGGTTCACGGATTTTGGCCATCCGTTTCGAAGAACGCGCGGCTTGGGCGGTCAGGGGCCAAAGCACCAGCTTGATGATGACCGTCATCAGGATGATCGCCAATCCGTAATTGGGAATGAGCGAGTACAACAGCACCATGAAGCTGAGGAGCAACTTGCTGATAAAGGCAATCGGCGCCCACCCGAACTGCATGACCCGGTCCTGTTCCCGGTCGAGCGCCTCCAGTCGGCGGTACTCCTTCGGGCCGGCATAGAGGTGGCCGGACAACACCTCGGTTTCGCCCGCCGTGACGCCCCGCAAGTCGAAAAGGATTTTTCCGGTCATTCCCTTTGCGGCGCGTTCCCCTTCGATCCGGGGCATGTCCACCGCGCGGGCGTGAAAACCGACCGTTTCTTGATTCGGGGTGTAGATGCTGGTGAAAAATTGATTTTTCACCGATGCCCACTGCAGGGAAATCCGCTCCTCAATGTAAGGCACCGGGGCGCTGGATCGCAGCCCGATCCACGACATGAAACCGCCGCCGGAAAAGCGGCGGGGTGACAGAATTCTAAATTTGTTGCCGTTGAAGTAATTGAAATTCAGATGCTCGATTCCCAGCATCTGCCGTTCCGTCGGCGCGGCCGTGCCCAAATCGAGCCCGAACTCACGCAAAAGCAAATCCTGTTCGGTCAGATTGGCGAACGTGGTCTCGTGATGAATCAGATAAGCGGCGGGATCATGGCGGCCCGCTCCGGATTCGACCCAGTAGCGGCGGGTGATCTCCAGCGATTCCCCGATCCTCGCCCGGAAAACGACTTGCGAGCCGTCCGCCTGAACCAGTTCGAAACCGGATTCCTTGTCCGCGCCGGGCAAATCGACCAAGGCCAGGATCGGCGAATCCCCCTGGCCGTTGATGACAAACCGCTCCTCGCTTCCCTTGGTCAACTCGTAGCGCTTCAGTTCAACTTGGCGGATCGCGCCGCCGAGATTGGTGAACTCGGCCCGGAAATACTCGTTCTCCAAGTAAACGAAGGTCTCCTCGACCGGTTCCGGCGCGGCGTCGGTGGCCGGAGCGGCTTCGGCGGGGCGGGCCGCGGGCGTCACCGGCTCGACGGCGGAGGGCCGTTCGGCGGGCTCGGACACCCCGCCCGGCGAATCCGGCGCGGGCCGGGGCGGCGATTGCTGTTGCTGCATCAGCACCATCAGCGTGAAGGCCGCCATCAACAGCAGGAGCCCGATGGTCGTGTTCTTTTTATCCATGCGAAAAATGAAGTGAGCCGCCCGTCACCGGACGTGAAAAAGGAATCACGGGGTCGAATGAAAGTTATGGCAAGCCCCGCCGCGCGTTTTCTCCGGCACCGGATCGAACCCGCCGGAATGCAGGGGATGGCATTTCAAAAGACGGCATGCGGTCAACCAAATTCCCCGCGCCGCCCCATGGGTAATCAGCGCCTCCCTGGCATATTCCGAGCAGGAGGGATGAAACCGGCAGCAGGCGCCGCCGCCGAAAAGCGCCGCGCGGGCCGGCTTGCCGACCAAGCGGTAGAGGCCCAGGAGCGGAAGCAGGGCGCGAACCGCCGGCGAAACCGCTCGGACTTTGGTTCCGCCCGGCAACGGGGTGAACGTCGGCTCACTTTGGGCTGGCTGGAGATTTTTCATCATGCATCGGGGTTTGGGAACGGTGGGCCTTTTGGCAGGCTTTGACAAAACGTTTCTCCAACTCGGCAAACGAGCTTTTCACCGCCGAAGGACGGACCAGTATCACCAGGTCCCCATCGGGCGGCAACAGACCGGCGTGCCGGATAAACAAGGCGCGAAACCGGCGTTTCGCCAAATTGCGGTCCACCGCGCGACCGACGCGCTTGGGAACCACCACGCCCAACCGGCGCACCGGATCGGCCCCGCCGTCCCCGCGGTCCAGCCATGTAAACAAAAACGGCCCGCACTCCCGGCGCGAGCCGTGTTGGCGAACCGCCGCGAATTCGGAAGTTCGCCGCAACCGTTGCCTGCCGTGAAAGCGCATCGCCAAGGTGCGCCCCGTCGTGGTCAGACCGAAGCGCTCAGCTTCTTGCGCCCCTTGCGTCGGCGCGCGTTAATAATCTGGCGGCCGCCGCGGGTGGCCATCCGAGCCCGGAACCCGAACTTGCGGGCCCGTTTCAACTTTGAAGGTCTGTAGGTTGGTTGCATAACTTATCTTCCCTGTGTTTTCTGAAAAAAGGAAGACCATGCGGAGCCGCCGCCCCCGTTGTCAAGCCTTCGAAAAGGGAATTTTGCCTTCTTCCTTTTTCCTTTTACTTTCCAACACTCCCTCCCTTTCAATGGCAACCGCAGGCGCCGGAACCGCAACCGCCGCCGCGCGGGACCGGCGGAGAGGAGGACTCCATGCGACCGCCGGAAATAAAACCGGTGCCTCCGGTGATCACCCGCCGAATCGGTTCACCTGTATCGGGGTGGCGCTCCAACGGGGCCTCTTTCATGCTTTGGTTGATCTCAAAGCGGCGCGGCTCACCGCCTTCCTTTGCGGGAATGGTTTCGTAAGTGTAAGTGGCCATAATTCAGAAATAGGAAACGAATCCGCCCCAATTCGGCAAGTTGGTTTTGCCCGCCGGGCCCAAACGCGGTGCATCCAGGGTTGGCCGGGCCCCCTTCTTCGGACGGATTCCCGATGCCGCGCGGTTCCCGCCGCGCCGTTGGGGAGGAATCCATCCGGCTAAATCGATACATCCGGCGGCGGAAGCAGTTGTCTAAGCTTCTCCTCCAGTTGTTCGCGATTGAACGGTTTCTGCAAAAAGCCGGAGAGGCCTTTCCCCGCAAACCGTTCGTTGGCCTCTCCCTCGCTGTAGCCGCTGATCAGCAAAACCAGGGCGTCGGGCCGGATGTGGCGGATTTCGCGGAACGCCTCCGCTCCGCTCATTACCGGCATGGTCATGTCGAGCATCACCAAATCAACCTCATCATGATAGCGCTGATACAACGCAACCCCCTCCTCGCCGTCGCGGGCCAGCAGGATGGAAAGACCGAAACTTTCCAACAACCGCCCGGCCACCGCCCGCACGGTTTGTTCGTCATCAATTACCAACACGGTGCCACGCGCTCTCCAATGTCCCGGAAGGGGAGCGGGTTCCCCCTCCTCCTCCCCGCTCACCACGCACGGGAACAAAATCTTGAAGGTGGTCCCCCGCCCCAACTCGCTATAAACCTTGAACGCGGCCTTGTGGCGGTTGAGGATGCCCAGCACCGCCGCCAGCCCCAGCCCCCGGCCGGTGAATTTGGTGGAGAAAAACGGATCGAACATCCGCTCCATGGTCGGGCGCTCCATCCCGCAACCGGTGTCCGCTATTTCCATGGTCACGTAATCGCCTTCCGGAAGGTCCGGCGCCAAATACATTTCCCGCAAATCCGATTTGGCCAGCCGATCCAGTCCGGTCGATAGGGAAATCACTCCGCTGCGGTCACCGATGGCCTCGGAAGCGTTGACCACCAAGTTGACGACCACCTGCTGCAATTCGGACGGCTCCGCCATGACGGGGGGCAATCCGGGAGCCGGTTTGAATTTCAGGACGATCTGTTTGTTGATGCTGACCTGAAGCAAATGATCCATTTGCTCCAGCAAGCTGTTGATGGACAGCTTTTTGAATTGCAGGGGCCCTTGCCCGGAATAGGCCAGCATCTGTTTGCACAAGTCGGCCGCCCGCAGGGAGGCTTTTTGAATGCCCTCAAGAGCGGGACGAACGGGCGATTCTTCTCCAAGCTGCATCAGGGAGAGGCTCGCGTTCCCGAGAATGGCGGTGAGAAGGTTGTTGAAATCGTGGGCAATCCCCCCGGCCAACACCCCGAGGCTTTCCAACCGCTGGGCCTCGAGCATTTTACGCTCCAGTCTGGCGCGCTGTTCACTCTGCAATTTTTGCTTGGTCACATCCCGCATGACCGTCAGGTAAACCGGTTCGGGCGTTCCGGAGACAACGGATAAAAGCACGTCCAAGTGCAACAGGCGGCCGTCCCGCAAGCGGGGCACCGAATTCTTCCGTTCCCCAAGGTCAAGGTTGGAAATCCGTCGGCGGTAGCCCACCATCATTTTTTCAGCCAGCGCCGGATCATAGATAATCCAAAACGGACGGCCCACCAGTTCTTCCTTGGGCACTCCGGCCATTTTTTCATACGCGGGATTCACCGCCAACACGGTTCCCTCCACATCGGTCAACCTCATGGCGTCGAGCGAACTTTCCCAAACCAGCCGGAAAAGCTCCTCCGACTCCAGCAACCGGGATTTCCAGCCTTTGCGATCCGTCGCGGCAGCCCTGTCCTCTGCATTCAAATTGTCCATAAAAGGATTTGTCCAACTCCAAACTTCCCGGTAAGCCTGTCTTAATCAGCCCAAAAGACTTCCTCATAGATGACCGGGTAGTCCTAAAAAGATCGCCCGGAAACATCTGGAAAGGTAAACCATTGGAAGCACTTGATAGCATGTCATGTGCGGGCTTAGCGAATAGAAAAATGAAAACAAACCAAACTCCCGCCACCGAAAACAAAAAACTCCTCGCCTGGGTCCGCGAAATCGCCGACCTGTGCCAGCCGGACGCCATCCACTGGTGCGACGGCTCCGAAGACGAAAACAAGGCATTGTGCCAAGTTTTGGTCGATGCCGGCACCTTTATTCGGCTAAATCCGGAAAAGCGGCCCAACAGTTTCCTTGCCCGTTCCGACCCCGCCGACGTGGCGCGGGTGGAAGACCGCACCTACATTTGCAGTCTGCGCAAAGACGACGCCGGACCGAACAACAACTGGGTGCACCCGAAGGAAATGAAGGACAAACTGACCGGCCTTTTCAAGGGTTGCATGAAGGGCCGCACCATGTATGTGATCCCCTTCAGCATGGGGCCGCTCGGTTCCCACATTTCCCAAATCGGCATCGAAATCACCGATTCCCCGTATGTGGTCATCAACATGCGGATCATGACCCGGATCGGCTCGGATGTCCTGAAAGTGCTCGGCAACGGAGACTACATTCCCTGCCTGCATTCCGTTGGCATGCCGCTGGGAGATGGCAAAAAAGACGCCACCTGGCCCTGCAACAAAGACAACAAATACATCGTGCATTTTCCCGAGGAACGCGCGATCTGGTCCTTCGGAAGCGGCTACGGCGGCAACGCCCTGCTCGGCAAAAAATGCTTCGCCTTGCGCATCGCCTCCAACATGGCCCGTGAAGAGGGCTGGATGGCCGAGCACATGCTCATCCTCGGCGTGGAATCTCCGGATGGGGAAAAAACCTACGTCGCGGCCGCCTTCCCCAGCGCCTGCGGGAAGACGAACTTCGCCATGCTGGTGCCGCCCGAAAAGTTCAAAGGTTGGAAAATCCGCACGGTTGGCGATGACATTGCCTGGATCAAACCGGGGGAGGACGGCCACCTCCACGCCATCAATCCCGAATGCGGTTTCTTCGGCGTCGCTCCCGGCACTTCGGAAAAAACCAATCCGAACGCCATGGCCACGCTCAAGGAAAACTGCATTTTCACCAACGTCGCCCTCACGCCCGACGGCGATGTCTGGTGGGAGGACATGACGGATGAACCGCCGCCGAAACTGACCGACTGGCAAGGCCAGGAGTGGACGCCGGACTGCGGCCGCAAAGCCGCCCACGCCAACGCCCGCTTCACCGCTCCGGCCCGGCAGTGCCCGACCATGGACGAGCGCTGGGAAGATCCCAAGGGGGTGCGCATCAGCGCCTTTGTTTTCGGAGGCCGCCGTTCGACCACGTTTCCGCTGGTTTTCCAATCCTTCAACTGGACGCACGGCGTCTACAACGCCTCGACCATGGGCTCGGAAACCACCGCCGCCGCCGGGGGCAAACTCGGCAACGTCCGCCGCGACCCGTTTGCCATGCTCCCATTCTGCGGCTACCACATGGCCGACTACTTCAACCATTGGCTCAACATCGGGCGCTCCCTGCCCAATCCGCCGCGCGTCTTCTTCGTGAACTGGTTCCGCAAAAACGAGGAAGGAAAATTCCTCTGGCCCGGTTTCGGCGAAAACATGCGCATCCTCAAGTGGATCGTGGACCGGACGCACTCCCGCACCTACGCCATCGAAAGCCCGCTCGGCTGGATGCCGCGCTACCAGGACATCGAATGGACGGGTATGGAGGATTTCGCCTTCGAAAAATTCGAGGAACTGATGTCGGTGGACCGGGACAGTTGGATGAAGGAGGCCCAGGCCCACGAGGAACTCTTCCTCCAGCTCTACCACCGCCTGCCCAAGGAATTGCTCTACGAACGGCAGTTGCTTCTCTCGCGTCTCTGGCGGTCCCAGGAAATCTGGCACCTGCCGGTGAAAACCGAGCAGTAGGAATCACCAAGGTCCGGCCTTCCGGCACGCGCCGGAGGCCGAACCGAAACACCGCTTCCCGCCGGTTGGACAATCCAATCCGGCGGGTTTGCTTTCCGCGGCCCGTTCCTTTTCGTTAACGTCATGTCAAAAACGAACCCGATTTTACTCGCGCCCTCCCTGCTGGCCGGAGACCACGCGAATTTGATCAGCTCCGTGCGCCAGGCCGAAGAGGCGGGCGCCACCTGGCTGCACCTCGACATCATGGACGGCCATTTTGTCCCCAACCTCACCTTCGGCCCGCAAACCGCGGCCGCCCTGCGCCCCCACACGGAACTGTTTTTTGACACCCACCTCATGCTGGACAACCCGGCCGATTACATCGAGCCGTTTGCCAAGGCCGGGGCCGGTCTCATCTCGATCCACGTCGAACCGGATCATCCGGTAAAAAAAGTGCTGGCCGACATCCGCCACCTCGGTTGCCGCAACGGCATCGCGCTCAATCCCGGAACCCCGGTTGATCAACTCGAGCCATATCTGGACCAAGTCGATCTGGTCCTCGTCATGACGGTGCAACCCGGTTTCGGCGGACAAAGTTTTCGCGAAGACACTCTGCCCAAAATCAAGCAAGTCCGCCGCTGGCGGGAAGATCGCGGTTTGGATTTCCGCATCGAAGTCGATGGCGGGGTGAACCTGGAAACCGGTCTCCGCTGCACCGAGGCGGGCGCCGACACCCTGGTCGCGGGCACTTCGTTTTTTCATGCCGAAGACCGCGCCGCGTTTGTCCGTTCCCTGCAAAATCCGCCCGCATGACCGCGGCGCCCGAGGCCGCCTTCGACCCGGAAGCTTTCCGCGCCGCCCTGCGGGAGTGGTACCGCAACAACCACCGCCCGCTCCCGTGGCGCGCCAAACCCGGCCTCTACGCCACCGTGGTCTCCGAATTCATGCTGCAGCAGACACGGGTGGAAACGGTGCTCCCCTACTTCGAACGCTGGATGAGGGCGCTGCCCGATTTCGAATCCCTCGCCGCCTGCTCCGACGAACGCCTGCTCAAACTTTGGGAAGGCCTCGGCTACTACCGGCGGGCCAAAAATTTGCGGGAGGTCGCGCGGGAGTGGATACGGCGCCACGAACCGCCCCGCACCGCCACCGGGTGGCGCGAATTTCCCGGCATCGGCCCCTACACCGCCGCCGCCGTGGCCAGCATCGCCTGCGGCGACCCGTCGGCCTGCGTGGACGGCAACGTGGTGCGGGTGCTCGCCAGGTTAACCGGGTGGGCGGAGCCGCTTCCGGGTGGAGGCGCCGCCGCCAAGTTGTTTCAGCCCCTGGCCGACAAGCTTCTGGACCGGGACGATCCCGGCACGCACAACCAGGCGGTGATGGAACTCGGGGCCACCGTCTGCCGCCGTCAAAAGCCGCTCTGCCTGCTCTGCCCGGTCAACCGGTTTTGCCGCGCCCGCGCCTCCGGAACCGCCGCATCCATCCCCCGCCTGCCGCTCAAAAAAACGGAGACCCGGCTGGTCATTCGCATCTGGTGCCGGAACGGCAACCGGCTGCTTCTGCACCGCGCCCAACCCGACGCCGGGCGTCTGGCCAACCTGCACGAGCTGCCAACCGCCGAAGCGCTCGGCCTGGACCCGCGCAAACTCCCGGAAACCGCCCGCCTGCTGATTCGGAAAAAACGGGCCATCACCCGTTTCATCATTACGGAGGAAATCCATGAACACCCGGTGCAAATCGATCCGCGCAGCGTGAAGGCCGATGCCGGATTGGTTTGGATGAATGTGAACGATTTGGAGACCGTGGCCCTCTCGGGTCCCCACCGGCGCTGGGTGCGGGAACTTTTGGCGCCCGCCAAACCCGGGTAAACAACCGGGGCCGGCGGAATGCTCCGTCGGCCCCGGCCCGTTTACCCGCGATGGAATCAAACGGTCAATCCATCACCGCGCGCACCCGGATGAAGCGTTTTTGCCCGGCGGAAATCGGCGTGTTATCCCGCACGACCAGGGACTCCGCCGTGTCCGCCACGACCGTGACGTTTTCCGGTCCGGATTGCCAGTCCACCAAGTCCGATGAGACCTCAACCACCAGGGTGACCCCGGAGGCATCCGGATTTTTGGCGATGCTCAGCATCAGGTGCGACTCCCCGTTCACCTCCATGGTGTCCGCCGCGGGCAAAGCCGCGCGGTTGGACACCGTCGGGTCCAAGCCGAGAGCGAATTTGAGGAGGTTTGGAATCCCGTCGCCGGAGGCGTCGTCAGCCGGGCCGCGTGACCCTTCTGGAACATCCGGCCACCCGGCGATCCAGGCGTCGAAACCGGTTTCAACGGCGGCCGGCATCACCGCGATGCCAAACGGGCTGTTCTCCCCGTCGGCCAGCGTGGTGAAGGTGGAGGGATTGTCGAGAGGGGCGGAACGCACCCGCCCCCCGCCGGCCTGGCCGCTCGCCCGTTCCACCCAGTAGAGGGTTTGCCCGTCTTCGCTGAGCACAAGATGCAACGGCTGGTGCAGGCCGTCCGAGATCAGGTTTTCCTCGCTGCCAAACGGAAGAGGCAACCGTCCAATAAGGTCGAAGCTGAAGTTGGAAATGTAAAGCAGATCGTTGGCCGTATCCAGAAAAGCCCCATAGGTGTTGGAGGCGTAGGTGGCTACCATTTCGAGCCCGCTGCCGTCGGGTTTCACCCGGTGATGCGTGCCGCCGGCCGAGCCAAAATAGACCCACTCCCCGTCCGGATCATAGGAAACCGTGGTGGTTTGCTGCGAGGGCATGTCCACCAGCAAAACCGGCTCGCTGCCGTCGAGACCGGCCTTGTGCAATCCAGTCGAGAATCCGACCCAGAAAAGCCGTTCACCCGCCACGTCGATGGCGAGCCCCTGGGGGTTGCTTTGCCCCATTACCAAAGACGTCACTTCGGTCCCGTCCAGATTGGCGCGGGCGATGCGGCCGGCCTGGTCCTCGGCCCAATAGACATGGCCGTTGGCCGCGTCGATGGCCACGCCGATCGGTCGGCTGAGATTCGGCACCACGGTGCGGGGATTGCTTCCGTCGGCGTCCGCCGTGCGCAGGGCGTCAAGATTGGTCCAGTAGAGGTGCCCCGGCGCAACCGGATCGACCGGCGGCGGTTCGGAATCGTCCACCAGCGGATAAGCCACCACGCCAT
>PXDN01000215.1 GCA_003566375.1 Opitutia bacterium | reverse complement strand
GTTTTGTTTTATGAAAGAACCCGGTCCCAGATCCAAGGTATCCCAGCAAGCCATCGCCAGGCGGTTTGGCGTCTCCCAGGCCCTCGTCTCCATGGTGCTCAACGGGCGGAGTGACCGGGTAAAGGGCGAGACATACCGCAAAATTTGGGATTATGCCACCGGCGTGGGGTACGAGCCGAAGGGAATGCGGTCGGAATTCGCGCACGGTGAGCCGGAAAAAGCCTTGATTGGCTTTATTTTGCGCGCAAGACAGAAGCTTTATACCCAGAGCAACTTCTACAGCCATGTGCAACACGGGTTGCATGAATTTTTAAACGGCGGCGGGCACTCCACGGTTTTTTTGGGAACCGAGGCCGCCGCGCGGGCCGAGAATTTCCGGGCTTTGGGAGGGTGGCGCAAGCGGCTGCACGGAGTGGTGCTGATGGGGGAGATGAAGCTCGATTTCGTGGAGGAGGTGCGGGCCCGGTTTTCCCGGGTGGTGTCCGTGTCGGCTTGTTATCCGGGGTTGTGTCATTCCGTCCGCAACAACGAATCCCGTTCCCTGGAATTGTTGGTGGACCATTTGATCTCATTGGGACACGGAACCTTTGCTTGGATCGGGGGAAATTTCCGGTTGGGGCCGCACTTGGCCAGGTTGGACGCGTTTAAACGGCAATTGGTCAAGCGCGGGTTGCCGCTGGAGGATAAGCAAATCGTTGCCTCGCGGGGAGGCGACCGCATGGACGGGCGAGAGGCGGCCCGTTTGTTGTTGGATCGGTTTTCACCGGAAAACCTTCCCACCGCATGGATTGCCTACAACGGCCTGATGGCCCGGGGGGTGGTCAATTATCTGGCCACCCGGGGCATTGAGGTTCCCGGCCGGATCAGCGTGGCGGCGGTTGACGCGACCCGCGTCTGCGAAGAGGAAAAACCGTCCATCACCGGTGCCTTCGCCGATCTTGGGGAAATGGGTCGGATGGCCGGTCGGTTGTTGGTGGAGGAGCCCCGGCCGGTCGGATTGTCCCGGGACTTGGTGCTGCCGGCCTTCCTAACGGTTCGCGAATCGACCGGTTTGCTCTTGGACCCTGTTTAAATTTATATCTATAATTAAAAAAGGGCTTGACCGGAATCGGGTGTTAGGGTCCATTACTTTTCATTAACTTGACCAATCCCCGGTTGGATTCCGTGTTGCCGCGGGGCAAAGTCAGAAATGCAAACCCAAATTTTGCCAGCCTCCGATCCCCATGAAAATCGAAAAACCCTTCTCCGGCGATAAGAAGAGATTCTCCGCCGGTTTCACTTTAATCGAACTGCTGACCGTCATCGCCATCATCGGCATTTTGGCGGCCATCCTCATCCCCGTGCTGGGGAGAACCCGTGACCAGGCCCGGCAGTCGGTTTGCGCCAGCAACCTCCGTCAAGTCGGCATCGGCGTCCACATGTATGCCGCCGACAACGGTGACTGGCTTCCCCCGGTCACCCGCAGCGCGTCGCCGTTCACGACCTATTGGATGACCAACGGGCGCAATCTCGGTTTGTTGATGGACGGCGGTTATGTGGACAACGAGGAGGTTTTCTTTTGTCCGACCCGTGACGTCGATCCCAATGAAGCTTTGGGATACAGTTCCCCTGGAAACATCACCGCCGACGGCCGCCGCGAACGCTCATCCTTTCCCGCCCGTTATTTTTCCAGCTCCAGTCCGGCGCATTGGAAGCTGACCGGTCTGATCGACCGCCCATCCCTTGGTCCCATTGAAACCATGCAGGCGGTGATCTACAGTGATTTTGTCGGAGTGAAAAATTTTCAGGGCGGGGGAATCACCGGTTCCCGCATCGGCGAAGTTCATGAAGGGCGCGGTTTCAACCGTCTTTTTGGGGACGGTTCGGTGCGTTGGACCGCGCCCGGCCCGCTCACCAGTCGACTTAGCTCGGGGGTCTCGGGCGGTATCCTGGAACGGTATTACGAAGAACTCGACTACCTTCCCTGAAAGGCAACCCGCCTTTTCCCCGTGCGCCGCGCGCAACCAGGTGCGAAAACCAGCGGACTTTCCATTATTTTAACCCAGATAAACCCATAATCCATCCAACTATGAACAAACCTCGATGCGTTCCGCCAATTTTTCTCAGCATTCTGCTCGCCGCCGGCTTTGCCGCTCCGCTTTCGGCCAATGAACTGGTTCCCTTGATCGAATTTGAAACCGAAACCGATTTTTCCCAGAATTTCTCCGCCGGAACCGGGATTCTCGGCTTGAGCGTGGCCCACAGTTCGGCGGATGACGGCGGCATCGGCCTTGGAGGGTTTGTCGAGACGCCGCCGGAAATCGGGGAAACCGTGAACATTGTTTACGATACCGACGGCTTGTGGGGAACCCAAACCTTCGGCGACGTCACCATCGCGGTGGATCACCAGACCAATCACAGCGTGGGATTCATTGTCCGGGGCAACTCCTTCCGCAACGACAGCATCCGGGTGCTGCTCACCAACGGCGCGCGGGTGCGGATGTGGACAGGATCGAATGTGTTCGACCACCAGCCAACGGGGGATTTGCAATATGATGTTACCGGTGATGCCGTTTCATCCCTTTGGTCCCACCTGCGGCTTGACGTGCGCAACGCGGGCGAGGGGGGGAATCAAATCGAGCTGGTTTTCCGGGCATACGATTCCCAGGCCCGCTTCGATGAAACCACCTTGGTGGCCGAGCACAGCCTGCTGCTCGGAGTCGAGGAATCCGCACCCTACCTGGAGCCCGGCGAGATCGGTTTGCGCATGGTCAACCAAGGATCGCGCATCGACAATTTCGCGGTCTATGAACACGGCACCGCTCCCGCCGCACTGCCTCATCCCGAACTGGTGGATTTTGCCCCGTTGCCCGGCACTCAAATTCATGAGGCGGCCGAAGGTCTGAGTTTTCACGCGCGTTCACCCTCCGGCGTGGACGCCGATTCGATTTCGATTCTGTTGAACGGGGCCGATGCGGCGGCGGACACGGTGATTTCGGGCGATCCCGATAACCTGCTGATTCAAGTCGGCAATCTGGAGCCGGAAACCGACTACGAGGTATCGGTTTCGGTGGCCGCCTTGAGCGGCGAAATCACCACCTTGGTTTACCATTTCCGAACCGGTATTCCGCCCACCCCGGTGCCCTTAATCAACCTGATCGAGTTCGCCGGGGAGTCCGAAGTCACCGGCACCTTCACCTCCACCACGGCGCCGGCGGTGAGTTTTGTCGAGGATTGGGACCGCGGCATCGGACGGGGCGGTTTTGCCCGCACCGGCGGCACCGGGAACTTCATGTATGACCTCGGGGGAGAGGGCACGCCTCCCGTTTTTCAGGATTTCTCCGCCACCATCGACCACCGGCTTGGCGCCAGTCTGGCTTTCATCATCCGGGGGGACACCGCGGCCGACCGTTCGATCCGGGTGATGTTGACCAACCGCAACCGCATTCGCGTCTGGAGCGGTTCGGGGATCACCACCAACGAAACGGGGGAAAATCATTTGGATGAAACCATGGCCAGCGGTCTCACCACCGGTGAATGGGTGCACATGCGGCTCGATGTGCGCAATGCGGGCGAGGAGTGGAGCCCGGAAATCGAGATCCGGCTTCAAGCCTTCGCCTCCCAGCACGACCTTACCTCTCCCGCCTTCGACCAGACCGTTGTCATCCCCGCTTCGGCAAGCGCCAATTACCTCGAAGCGGGAGAAATCGGGTTCCGCGCGGTTGGCACCAACGACATCGACAATTTCGGGATTTACGAATACGGAACCGCGCCGGTCTTCCGGCCCCACCCGGTCATCGACAATATTTTCCCTCCGCCCGATGTATCCGGTTTGGAGGATGAGTCCACGTTTTTCTTTGAAGTCGCGGGAAACCTCCCCAATCCCCAGTCGGGTGTCCGGGTTTGGTTCAACCAAACGGACGTGAGCGGGCAATTGTCGTTCACCGGGGATGAACTCGGCTGGCTGGTCAGTCATCCGGGTGTCCAGCCGGACACATCCGTCATGATTGAGGTCACCAACGACGAGGCCGTGACCACCGCGTTTTTTGATTATCCGCCAACCATTTCTCCCTTTGCGGGCCGCGTGCGCCTGCTGTACGATTCCGGCGGTTTTGAAAACGACGACATTTTCCCCCTCGGCGATTTGCAAGAGGTGGTTCACGGGGCCGGCGAGTGGGTGCCTCATGCCAGCGCTCCGGAGATTTTGTTGGCCGAAGAACCCTACAACAAAATTCTTCGCCGCCATCAGATGGGAGGCACCCAGCGCGACTGGCTGCATTTTCCGGTTCGCAAAACGGGGATCGTGACGCTGGAGATGGACGTGCGGGTATCCACGGCGGCCGTTCGCACCCTCGATCTCAGTTTCACGGCGGTGGGCGCGGGAGGGACTCAGCGGAGTTTCATCGCCTGGGGAACCCTGGACAACCAATTCACATTTTATGACGGCAGCAACTGGATTCCGGTGTTCGAACCCGGAGACAACCAGTGGCACCGCTACAAAATGGTCAACTACCTGACCGGAGCCCATGCCAGCACCTTTGACTTGTTTGTGGACGGTGAATTGATTGGGGAAAAACTCCCTTTCCGCAGCGCCTTCAATCCCGAACTGCACGATTTCAGCGCCGTGCGTTTCAACGCGGCCAGCGGGCCGGAGGGCGAATACGCCGACATCGACAACGTCGTGCTCACGCACCAGCCATTGATGGGGGCCGACCAATTGCCGTTCTCCCGCGCCCGCGTGGCGGATGTGACCGAAGCCGGCGCCAACGTCTCCTTTGACACGTATGCCGGGTTCGCCTACCGCGTGCAATACATCGACACGCTCGGGGAAGGGGAGTGGCTGGATTTGGAAACCGTCGATGGCAACGGGCTCACCATGACCGTGACCGACCCGAGTCCGAATCCCGATCGGCGGTTCTACCGGGTTGTCACCTTGCCGCTTCCGTGAGCAGGCCCGGCTCCGCTTTCCACCGGCTGACGCCGGCCCTTGGCGCGGCGCTGCTCCTGCTGTTGGCTTCAACCGCGGGAGCGGCGGTGAGCGGCCTGCCGCAAACCGTTTTCGACGCGCGGGGTTTTGAGAGCGCCGAACACTATCCCGAGGGAGTGCTGCGGGCGTTTGAGCATGGCGGGTGGGGATGGCAGCCGCATTCCACCGCGCCGTCACTGATTGTGGACACCGGAGTGCCGCGAGGCAAGGTGCTGCGCCGTCCCCAGCTCGGCGCCGGCACGCATCGGGACTGGCTCTATTTCCCGCCGGTCCAGGCGGGCATTCTGATTCTCGAAGCCGACATTCGCGTCTCCACCTCCGCCGGGCGCACCCTCGACTTGGCGGTGACGGAACTGGGAACCGGTCGCCAGCACGCGTTTCTCGGCTGGGGAACCAACCCCGGGGGAGATCAGCTGTGTTTTTATGACGGCAGCGCATGGGTTCCGCTCCTGGCTCTCAATACCGAATGGCGCCATTACCGCTGGGTGCACTACCTGAGCGGTCCGCACGCCAACACGTTTGACTTGTTTGTCGATGGTCTGGTGGCGGGGGCCAAGCTTCCCTTTCGCACGGATTTCAACCCCGCCGTCCATTCCATGGAGTCGTTGCGGATCAACGCCGCCGCCGGCCCGGCGGGCGAGTTCGCCGAAATCGACAACCTGCGGATCACCGCGCAACCCCTGCTCGGACCGGAGGAATTGCCGGTCGCTCCGGGGAGCGGTTTGTCGCGGGAAGCGGCTGGGTTTTCGTTCACCTTCGACACCCATCTCGGCTACGGCTATTCGGTCGATTTCACGGAGAATCCCATGTCGGGCGACTGGGAGTCGATTGCCTACTTCGCGGGCACCGGCGGCCCGCGCGGTTTCGGGGAGGCGTTTGCGGGTGACCGCGGATTCTATCGGGTGCGCACCACCGGGTTGGATGCCGGGGGCGGCGATCCGGGGGATGGACCCGGTGACGACGGTGCGCTGTTCGACGGGTTTTTGGATTATGTCGAGGTGGAATTGGAGGACGCAACCTTCACCGATGTCGAAGGGCTGACCGTGGCGGTCTGGGTGAAGCTGAACGCCAACAGCGGCGTTCAAACCTTTGCCAACCGCGGGGCGCGCGGGGAGCTGTTCACCCTGTATTTGTTTAACGATCACGTCCGCATGCTGGTCGAATACGGCCCTGACGGCCAATACCGGCACGCATCAACCCTTCCTCCGCCGTTGGACACCTGGGTCCACTACGCCGGCACCTACGACGGGCAAACCATCCGGCTCTTCGTGAACGGAGTGGAGGTCGATTCGACCGCGGCGGCCGGTTCCATTCCGGTTCGCGACAACCGTCTTTACATCGGGGCGACCGCGCCCCTGATGAACAGCGTGGACGGGCGGCTGGCTGATTTCAGGATGGTCAACACCGCTCTTTCGGCGGAGCAAATCGGCGTGATCATGGCGGGGGGCGAACCGGTCGCGGAGGGAGAGGAAATGCGGTTTTCCTCCCGGGATTTGGAGGCGATGATGCGCTCGGATTGGCCCGAGGATCACGACGGCGAGCCGGAATACCCATTTGCCAACGGCACCCTCGCCACCACCGACGGCTTCCGCGGCATCTGGTATGTCAACGGGCGCCGGGATGACGGGCTGCACAAATACTCGGGCGGTCTCGGCACCTACCCGCAGCAACACGCGCCCATTGCGATTTACGCGGAGGAGGTGAACAAGACCTTCTTCACCTACGGCGGCCGCCGCAAGGACCGCAACCGCCTGCTCCACATGGTCAGCGTTTACGATCACGAGACCGGACTGGTCGCCCGGCCCCGCATCCTCCTCGACAAACACACCTCCGACGCCCACGACAATCCGACCATCTCCATCGATGGCGACGGGCACATCTGGATCTTTTCCAACGCCCACGGCACCGGTCGCCCCTCCTACATTCACCGGTCCATCGAACCGTGGTCGGTGGAAGCCTTCGCCATCCAGGTGACGACCAATTTTTCCTACTCCCAGCCGTGGTTTCTGGAGGAGCACGATTTCGTGTTTCCGCACACCATTTACGGAGGCGGCCGACGGCTGCACGTCATGAACAGTGCCGACGGCATGGAGTGGACCGAGCCCCGCCTGCTGGCCCGCATCAAGAACGGCCATTATCAAATTTCCTGGCCGCGCGGCAATACCATCGGCACCGCCTTCAACTACCACCCGGACTCCACCAGCCCGCTCCCGGGGACCGGTCTCAACTGGCGCACCAATCTCTACTACATGGAGAGCGACGACGGCGGCCACACCTGGCGCAACGTGGAGGGGCAAATTCTCGACCTGCCGTTGGCGGAGGTCCACAACCCGGCCCTCGCCGTCGATCATGAAACGCAGTTGAACGTGGTTTACCTGAAGTCTATGCAATACACCGCCGAAGGCCATCCGGTGATCCTCTATCTCACCACCCCCGGTTGGCAGTCCGGCCCGGAAAACGATCCGCGCGTTTTCACCATTTCGCGCTGGACCGGGACGGAATGGAAAACGATGCCGGTGACCTCCGCCGACAATAACTACGATTACGCCGCCCTCTATATCGAGGATGACGGCGTCTGGCGGATCATCGGCTCCACCGAGCCCGGCCCCCAAGTTTACAACACCGGCGGCGAGATGGCGATGTGGGTTTCCCAAGACGAGGGGGAAACCTGGGAGATGGTTCGGCTCATGACGCAAAATTCTGAATACAACCACACCTATCCCCGCAAGCCGTTGAACGCCCATCCGGATTTTTACGCCTTCTGGGCCGACGGGCACGGGCGCGAGCAATCCTCCTCCCGTTTTTATTTCTGCAACCGGCAGGGAGACGTTTTCCGGTTGCCCCACGAAATTACCGGTGATGACTTGTGGGTGGCTCCGATACCGGTGCCGTGAAATTATGACGGGCATTACGCGTAGAAATTTTCTTAAAACCACAACCCTGGCCGCCGCCGGAATGGGAGCGGCGGCCGTTCTCCCCCGTTCCGTCCGGGCCAATCCGGTCGGGGCCAATGATGCCATCGGCGTGGCCGTGGCCGGGCTGGGCTACGGCATTCGGCACGCCCGGCGCGTCCAGCAGTTGCCCGGGGCGCGGCTGGTGGCTGTGTGCGATCTCGATCCGAATCTGTTGGAGCGCCGGACGGCCGAGTTGAAGGAAGAATCCCCCGGCCTTTTTGCCACCACCGATTTCCGCGATTTGCTCGAACGCCGGGATGTCGACGCGATTTTTATCGCCACCAGCAATCATTGGCACGCCCTCCACACCGTGTGGGCCTGCCAGGCGGGCAAGGATGTTTACGTGGAGAAACCGATCGCCCACACCGTCTGGGAAGGCCGCCAAATGATCAAAGCCGCCGAAAAATACGGCCGGGTGGTCCAGGCCGGAACCCAGGCGCGCTCGGCCATCGGCCTGCCGCAGGTGATCGATTACCTCAAGGAGGGGCACGTGGGCAAGATGCGCTACATCCATGCTTTCTCCTCCCGCCGCCGCGGCGGCATTGGGCTGCGGACGCCGTGGTATCCCGACGATATTGATTACGACCTTTTTTGCGGCCCCGCTCCAATGGTGCCGCTCGAGCGCGACCGCTGGCGTTATGATTGGCACTGGATGTGGGACACCGGCAACGGTGATCTCGGCAATCTCGGCATCCACTTTTACGACCGGGCGATTTGGGTGGCCGGCCACGGTAAACCGCCCCCGCGCGTTCGCAGCCTCGGCGCCCGTCTCCGGCTGAACGACGCCGGCGAGACTCCCAACGCCCAGTTCACCATTCTCGATTACCCTGATGTGCCGATCATTGTCGAAAACCGGAGCCTGCCCGCGCCTCCCGGCGGCGCTCCCCCGGAATCCTTTCACGGAATGACCGGCGCCATCATGATCCAGTGCGAGGGCGGTCACGTGGTGGGCACCAACGGCGGCCGGGTGTTCGACGCCACCGGGAAGCTCATCAAGGAGTTTCCCAGTACCGGCGCGGGCAATCACATCCCGAATTTTTTGGATGCCGTCCGCAACCGCCGGGCGGAGGACTTGGCGGCACCGGTTGGGATCGGGCATGTTTCCAACACCGGCTGCCTCCTTGGCAACATATCCGCCCGCCTTGGCACCCCCGCCCAACCGGGAACCATTCGCCGCGAATTGGCCGGGGCGTTGCCCGATTCGAGGATGTGGCCGGCGTTTGAAGAGTATTTGGTCCGCATGGGCGTTACCCTGACCGATTCGCCGTTGCGTCTCGGACCGTGGCTGGAATTTGATCCGGAAAATGAAACGTTCACCGGTATCGGAGAAACGGATGCGGATGATTCCCTTGAACGGGCCCGCCATTTGTTGAAGGGAACCCACCGCGCGCCTTACCGCATGCCAGATCTGGCCTGATGGATCGCGGCCCCGGCAGTGGAAACGCGGTTTGGAGGAACGGTTTCCCGTCTCCGCCGGTCGTAAAACCTAAAAGAAAGGAGATTTGAAAAATGAAAAGCGCAAACAGATCACATCTTGAAAATGCACTATCCGGAAACACCCCGCTTTGGCGGTGGCTTTGTGGAGTGGCCCTGGCGGTCGTTGTCACCGGCTGCGGCCGGTCGGATCCCGAATCAGCCGGGATGCCGGGCACGGAGGAGTATCCGGAACGTTCATTCAGCTCCTGGGTTTGGGAGGATGAGGATGGACGATTGGCCTACAAGACAACTGAAACCGGCGACCGCCTGCCCGATTTTTCCCATAGCGGCTACATGGGCGGAGGCGTGCCTTTGCCGTTGATTGAGGCGGCCATCGAGCTGGAACCGGAAGAGGGTGACGACGCGCCCCGCATCCAGGCGGCCATCGACGAGTTGGCTGAAAAGCCGCTTGATGAAAACGGGTTTCGCGGTGCCATCCTGCTCAAAGCCGGCGAGTGGGAGATCGCTTCTCCCTTAAGAATCGGACATGGCGGAATCGTTCTCCGTGGCGAGGGTCAGGAAATGGACGGCACCGTTCTCCGCGTCCGCGGCTTCGAGGAAGACCGCAGCCGGGTGCTGACCATTGCGGGCAGCGGCTCCTGGCAAGCGGTGGAAGAGACCCGCCAACCGGTGTTGACCGATTACCTGTCTTTGGGAGAACGCCGCATCCCGGTGGAGAATCCCTCGCTTTACTCAGTGGGTGACACCGTGGTGGTATCGGTCCTGCGCAATGATGAATGGGTGGCCGCGCTCGGCATGGACCGAATTCCCCAGCGCGCCCGCGGCGGCCCGGTAAGACAATGGCCGTCCACCGGCTACACCATGAATTACGACCGCGTGATCGAGTCGGTGGGCGAAGATCATGTGGTGATCGACGCTTCCCTCGGGGAAACCGTGCGGGGCGAATACGGCGGGGCAGAAATCTACCGCTATGAATTTCCCGGACGCATCTCCCAGGTCGGGGTGGAAAACCTGTTGGCGGTGGCCGAATTCAAAGGTGAGCCGGAAGAGCAGCGGGAAGACCACGCGTGGCTTTTCATCGCATTGTCCCAAGTGAAAAACGCTTGGGTTCGCGACATCACCACCCGGCACTTCGTTCACGGCGCGGTCAACAGTTCGGCAACCGTGAAGTGGATCACGGTGCAGGACTCCCGTTGCCTTGATCCGGTGGGCGAAATCCGCGGAAACCGGCGCTACGGCTTTTACATTGGCGGCCAGCTCATGCTGGTGCAGCGCTGCTACGCCAATGAGGACCGGCACGCCTTCGCGTTTTCCGCGCGCACTCCCGGGCCCAACGCCTTTGTGGATTGCTTCGCCGAAAATTCCCACGCCGACAGCGGCCCCCACCACCGCTGGGCGACCGCCGGGTTGATGGACAATGTCCGCGTACCCAATCACTCGATACGCGTGCAAAACCGGTTGCATTTCGGCAGCGGCCACGGCTGGGCGGGCGCCTATTTTGTGGTTTGGAACAGTCAGGCGGCCCATTTCATGATTCACAATCCCCCCATTGCGACCAACTGGGCGATTGGGGTGATCGGCGAACGCCATGCGCCGACCTTTGCCGATCCCGCCACCTACCGGAACTTTACCGATCCCGACCACATCGCCGAACACGGCGTGGAGCAACCGCCGGAATGGGGGTTTGATGAACTCGGCTACAGCGGCTGGGACTCCCACAATCAAATGGTGGAACCGGTCAGCTTGTATCTGCGCCAACTGGAAGACCGGCTCGGGCCCGAAGCGGTGGATAACATTCAGGATCATCCCTACAGCTTTTTTGCCCGCTGACGACCGCTGGCAGCCTCTTTCACACCGACCTTCGTCCTAAAACCCAACCCGCCATGATTCACATGAAAACCACAGCCTCCTCGATTTTCGCCCTTGCCCTCCTTGCGTCGGCCTTGGCTCCTCCGCCGGTTTCCGCCGCGCCCCCCGGCGGGGACGCCGTTTTTGACGGTCTCAAAAGCCACCTCCGCATGGACATGGAGGATGCTTTTGCCGATGCCGACGGGTTAACCGTGGCGGCATGGGTGAAGCTCGACCGAGCGGGCGGCGTTCAGACGTTTCTCAACCGGGGGGCGAGGGGGGAGTTGTTCACTCTTTATCTCTTCAACGATCACGTGCGGATGCTGGTGGAGTTTGAGGACGGGCGCTACCGCCACGCCTCCACGGAGCCTCCCCCTGCCGACACCTGGGTGCACTATGCCGGCACCTACGACGGCCAAACCATCCGGCTTTTCGTCAACGGCGATGAGGTGGATGCGACGTCGGCTCCCGGTCGGATTCCGGCGCGCGGCGATCAATTGTTCATCGGGGCAACTTCCCCGCTGCTTAACGTGGTCGATGGCCGCATGGGCGATGTGCGTCTTTTTGCGGGGGCACTCACCGCCCGCCAGGTGCGCGGGCTGATTGCCGGGCGGGACATCCGCGGGGGACCACCCGCCCTTCGCTTCACCGGGTCGGATTTGCGGGACAAAATTCGTACGGATTTTCCCGAGGTCCACGAGGGAGAACCGGCCTGGCCGTTTGCCCAGGGAACGCTTCCCACCACCGACGGGTTTCGCGGCATCTGGTATTTGAACGGACGCTCACCCGACGGGTTGCACAAGTACTCCGGCGGTCTCGGCACCTATCCCCAGCAACACATTCCCATCGC
>PXDN01000361.1 GCA_003566375.1 Opitutia bacterium | reverse complement strand
CTGGGTGGATCCGAAGACAACTGGAATGTTTACCGCAACTCCCCCTTTGATTCCAACCGTCTTTTAGAGGTGATTGACACTAATTCCGGGACCCTTTTCGGAGAGGCCAATAACAATTATCTACGGTTTTTCATGAGCAGTGCTTCCGCCACCTCAGGTTCGCTCTGGGTGACCGCCAACAACCGGTTCGCAGACGGCGGTAGTAGCGTGATTACGGTGGATTTTGATTTTCATGTGCCAACCGGTGCCGCAGACTCTCCCCGTGTTCGATTCGGAATTAATGATCCGATCGCGTCCAACAACAATCGCGTGCCCGGGGAAATCCGCTTTGGTCAAGGAGGCGACGGGGCGATTTCCGGCGTTGCTGACGTGTACACCCCGGATACCACCCACGGTATCCGAATCGTTTACAATCACTCCTCGGCTGATGTTGCCTATGCGGGCAGGACCGTCTTCTCCTCCAGTTTTGATGTTTGGATTGATGGGGCTTACAGCTTTAGCTCGGCTCCGAACTTGCCGATGACAACTGCAAGTTCCCCCACGCTCGACACCGCGATCACTTCCATCGGATTCGGTGGGTTTACCGGGTCTGAAGGAGAAATGTTCATCGACAATATGGTGATCTACTCCAATGCCATTCCCGAGCCCTCGACCTACGCGCTGATCGGCGGTTTGGTGGTTTTGGGCGCGGCACTTTTCTGGCGCCGCCGCCGGTCATGACCGGGCTGTTGTTTGCTTAACTTTTCACATTCAGATAAAATCAACATGAACCAAACCAAAGCATTCAGTCTCACTTGCGCCTCTATGGCGCTTGCCACCTCTCTCTTAGGCCAAGCCATTATCTTCGAAGACGACTTCAGCGTCTCGGAAGCCAACGGCAACCCAAACACCGCCGTTTGGCGCATGGTGGGTGAGACCGCGGACAAAACCATCAAAGTTACCGAACAGGGATGGCTCCATTATCGAAAAGTGGATGCCGATGGTGGCCTTTATATCACTGCGGAAAACCGTTTCTCCGCCGGTCATACCGTAATTACGCTGGAGTTCGATTTTCTGAAACCATCCCTGACCTCTTGGGATGCACCCAACGGCTTGGGTCCCCGCATCCGTTTTGGCCAAGGAAATCCATTCATTAATGCCAACCGCGTGGCCAACGATAACCGCTTTGACCAAAACGGACAATTTGCCGGAGTGGCCGGAGTATTTGAGACCGATGAGTGGCAATCGATGAGAATTGTTTACAACCATTCCACTTCAGAGGTTACCTATGTTGGCAGCAGTCTCACGGTGCCGGCCCAAACCTACGATGTTTGGGTAAACGGCGTCCGGGTCATCGCCGGCCATACCTACAACACTTTTGGCACTGGTCTGGCTCCCGACTCCCCACTTACATCCATTGCCTTCGGAGGCTTTAACAACGAAACCGGGGAACTTTTCATGGACAACATGGTGGTTTTTGCCAACGCCATTCCCGAGCCTTCAACTTACGCATTGATCGGCGGTTTGGTGGTTTTGGGCGCGGCCTTTGTTTGGCGCCGCCGCCGGATCTGAGCCTTTCCTCTTCAATTTCCTGTTCGCAAAAGCCCGCCGACGCCATGTCGGCGGGCTTTTTGCATTCGGATCCGCGGGTTTTGCCGTTGGAACCGGTGCAACGGGTTAAGCCCAAACCGCCGCAAACGTGCGGACGACCCTCACCCGGCCGGTTCGGGCACGCCCGGAAAGCGGGTGAAGTCGGACAGGTCCAGTCGACCGGGAGGCCGGGTCCATTCAGCCATGCCGGTTTCCGAGGGGAGGCGAAAGGAGGAAAAGGCCTCCGCGAACAGGGCGGGCAGGCCCTCAATGGCAAAGACGCCGTCACCTTCCGGCGCTCCTTCGGGCACCACCCGCCGCACGTGTGTTTCCGGAACGGGGCGGACCGGGCAGGCGGCGGCGGCGCCGTTGATCACCAGGGTTTGCGCCCGCCCGTTTTCCAAGGCGCACAAAACGTTGTTGGTTTTCCCCTCCAGTTTATCCAAAAAATTCTCATACATGAATCTTTCCGGGATGGCATCGTCTTCCCGTTTTTCCACAATGGTGCCGTCCCGTTCCAGTTCGCAGGCATTGTCCCGGCGGCGGATGATCCCGCTCTCGCCGATGATTTCCACCACCGGCCCGTCGGCTTCGGCACAGGCGTGGCTGAGCAGAATGAGCAACGGGCACCCGGCTTCGGTTTCGCAGCGGATGGCGCCGGTGTCGAAATTGTCGATGCCCGGGCGGGCCCGGTACAGCTCGGCCTCCACCGCCACCGGTTGGTTGGAGGCGTGCCGGTCCTTTCCGGTGAAATAGAGGGCGAAATTGATCTGATGGGCGAGGGCGTTGTTGGCCGGGCTGTCGAGAACCCACTGGTCGCCGGCGCGGAGTTTGCCCGCCCAGTCATTGCGGTTGTAGTAGCTGTCGCGGCGCGGCCACAGTCCGGTCAACCGGGCGCGGAGCACTTTCCCGATGCCGCCGCCGAGGATCGTCTCCTTCACCCATTGGGTGCTGGGCGTGTAGGTGCCTTGGTAGCCCACGGCGACGGTCAACCGGTGGCGGTCGCGCAATTCGATCATGGCGTCCACTTCGTCGATGGTGGCGGCGACCGGCTTCTCCACCAGGACGTGCAACCCCGCCTCCAGCGCCTGCCGGGTGTAGTCGAGGTGGGAATGAATGCTGGTGGGAATGAGCACCGCGTCCAATTCACAGTGGTTGAGTAATTCCCCGACCGTATCCACACACCGGATGCCATGGGACTGAATAACCGGGTTGGCGGCGGCTTCCTCCGGTCCCGAGGGACGGACGGCCGCCAGCACGGCACGTTCCGGGGGAACGGTGTCAACGAAAAGCCGCATCAGTTTGAGAGCTTGTCCGCCGGCTCCGATGCACCCGATTTTCCATGGTTTGTCCATCAGTTCCATTCAAACGGATGGCGGGGGCGTGGCAAAAGTTAAATGGGGCAGCCGAGTCAGGCCCGGCGGGGTTGTTTTTTGCGGGCGGTTGCCGCTTTGGCCTTTTTGGCGAATTCCATCCGCTGCCGGTGGTAGATGCGCAACAGGCGCTCCACGATTTCGTGGTGGCCGCGGTTGTCGGTCAGGACGAGCGTGCCGGCCCGGCGGTAAAACGGCTCGCGCGCCGCCAGCAACTCGCGCACCCTCCGTTCGGGGTTTTCCACGTTCAGCAGCGGGCGGCTTTTGTTGCCCGAGGTGCGTTGCAGCACGGTTTGAACGGTGGCGTAAAGGCAGACCACCACGCCCTTGGTTTTCAGAAGTTCGATCATGCCCGGCTGGGTGACCAGCCCGCCGCCGCAAGCCACCACGCAGCCTTCAGCCGGGTGCCCGCTTTCAATGAATTCCCATTCAAGTTTCCGAAAGGCCGCTTCCCCCTCATCGGCGAAAATCTCCGTCACCGGTTTGCCCCGCAGCTTCTCAATTTCATGGTCGCTGTCCACAAAACGGTGCCCGAGACGGCGCGCCAGGGTGCGGCCGACCGTGGTTTTGCCGGTTCCCATGAACCCGACCAGATACAGGTTGACCCGCGGCGGGAGCCGCGTGTCAGCATTGGCCGATGAATGGTGGTTTTTGATCACGGTTTGTCGCATGCCAAGCGGGTGAAATCAGTCCCTGCCCGGGCAATGTTGTGGAGATAACACGCCGTCGGATTTCCACCAAGCGAAATCGGAAAACACTTCAACGGCCGGGCGCATGAAAAAGTGAATACGGTAAAACGTTTCCCGTCACGCGCCCGGCTTCTCATGGCCACATTTCACAGTCGTCGGTTTTTCAATACAGGTGAATGGGTCACAGAATTTTGCCCGGTTTCACCCCGGCCGCGTCCGGAACCCGCCGGCCCCACTCTTCCGCCTGTTCGGCGAAGCGGTCCACCTGTTCCCCGGCCGCGCCGGTGAAACGGTCTCCGGCGGACAGAATGGCGTCGATCCGCTCCCGGCTCAGGCCGACGCGCGGGTCGCCCGCCAGCCGTTCGGGCAGGGGGTTGCCGGATTCTTCTCCCGAACGCAACGCGCGCGCGGCGGCCACCGCGTGTTCCTTGATCGCCTCGTGGGCCGCCTCCCGGCCGGCCCCGGCCTTGACCGCTTCCATGAGAAAGGTGGTGGTGGCCAGAAAGGGGAGGTATTTGTCGTTTTCGGCTTTGATGACGGCGGGATGGGCCTCCATCTGGCCGAGCACCGTAAGAAAGGTTTCCAGCAGGCCGTCGAAGGCGAAGAAGGCGTCCGGCAGCGCCACCCGGCGAACGACCGAGCAAGAGACGTCCCCCTCGTTCCACTGGTCGCCCGCGAGGGCGGCGGTCATGGTCAGGCAACCGTTCAGGATGGCGTGGAAACCGTTGATGCGCTCGCAACTGCGGCTGTTCATTTTGTGGGGCATGGCGGAAGAACCGACCTGGCCGGGCAGAAACCCCTCGCCCGCCAGCTCGTGTCCGGCCATCAGCCGGAGGGTTTTGGCGAAGGAGGATGCTCCCGCGCTCACTTGGCAGAGGCGGCTGACCACTTCAAAGTCGAGACCCCGCGGATAGACTTGCCCGACGTTGTCGAGAGCCCGGGTGAACCCCAGATGGGCGACGATCCGTTGATCGAGATCCGCCACTTTGGCCACCTCACCCCCGAACAAGGTGAGTTGATCGAGGCGGGTGCCGACCGCACCTTTCAAACCGCGCACCGGGTAATCCCGGCAAAGCTGGTCGAGACCGCGCAATCCCTCCAGCAATTCCTGGCCAAACATGGCGAGGCGTTTGCCGAAGGTGGTCGCCTGGGCCGGCACATTGTGGGTGCGCCCGGTCAACACCAGGTCGCGGAACTCCACCGCCCGCTGGGCCAGCAACAGGACGGCGGCCACGGTTTTGACCCGGGCCAGTTTCAGGGAGCGGAGCACCTGAAGCTGTTCGACGTTTTCCGTCAGGTCGCGGCTGGTCATTCCCTTGTGGATATGCTCGTGCCGGGCCAGGTGGCAGAACTCCTCGATGCGGGCTTTCACGTCGTGCAGGGTCACCCGTTCGCGGGCCTGAATGGCATCAAGATCGACCCGGTCCCTGACCGCCTCATACCCGGCGATGGCCTCGGCCGGGATCTCCAGCCCGAGGTCGCGCTGGGCCTTCATCACCGCGATCCAGAAATCGCGTTCGAGGCGGACCCGCCCCGCGGCCGACCAAATTTGCCGCATGGCGGCCGACGCGTACCGCTGCGCCAATACATTGGGAATGCTTTCGTCTGACATAGGTTCCACCCACCCTTCCAGAACCGCCGCCCAAAGACCAGCCTGCAAGTGGGAAAACCGGAGTGGGAGAAATATGAGCCTAAAAAAAACTCCCGGTCGAAAGATTCGGCCGGGAGTGGAGAAGGGCAGGGAACTGCTTAATTTCGGCGCGGGCGTCGTCGGCAAAAGCAGGCGGCTCCCAGGGCCAGCAATCCTCCTATCAACGCATAGGTCGAAGGCTCGGGAACGGTCGAGACGGCGAAGTCGTCGAAGCGGACCTGGAGATTGTTTGGAGAAGCTCCTTCGCCTCCCCCGAGGAAAGCCACGAGAGAAATGACCGTGGGACTGACCGTCGAGAAATCAAGCTGGTCGGAGATCAAGGAACTGTTGACAAACAAGGCCCCGGAATTGTTCTGCACTTGAAGGTCAAGGAGAAACACCCCGTTGTCCGGCACGGGGGATGAGCCGCTGCCGATCAGTTCACCGTTGGCAAACACCTGAATGCCGCCCCCCGCCGTGATGATCACCCCACCGTTCCCCGCAAAAGCCGGAAAGCGGGTTTCGGGCTGGGCGCCGAAGACGATGCCCGCCCATCGGTCGCCGGTGCCGATATGGGCATGGACGATCTGGGATTGAATGCGGTAGCTGTCGTCAACAAAGAAGGTACCGAATCCCACCTGGGGGGAAACCGACGACCATTGGCCGGGCTCGTTGTCACGATAGCGGAGGGGGTATTGGTCAATCGGGCCGGCCGCCGGCCAATTGGTTTGTGAACGCAGGTCCCAACCATTTCCAGGGTCGAAAGGCGACTTGCCAAAGATGTCGTAGCCGAAGCCGGCCGGGTTGACATCGGTAACCAGCCAGCCGCCCTGACGGCCACCCTCGGCCCCGATGTTGGCGTTGAGGTCGATGGTGTCTCCAGGAGCGGCGATGCCGGTGAAAAAGTTGTCGGTGAAAAGCAGTGTCGGGAAGACCTGCGAGTTTGCGTGAGGCGAGGCGAAAAAAAGGCCGGAGATGGCGAAAAGCCCTACCGGCCAGATGGTTTTAATGGATGGTGTTTTCATGATGGGAATAAAAAACTAAGTGGATTTGTTCCGATATAAAACGATTTATATGGACAGGTCAATCCGCTTTTTCCATAAATTTTCCCGCGTCATGATTTCAGAAGAGCGAGTCCTCAATACCTTAGAAAAAAGTAGTAACCCGCGTGCTTCCGGGCCCGCGTTTGACTTCGAGCGTTTCAGGTCCCCCCATGCGCTGGACCGGCCGGTTCCTTTCTATAGTTGGAACGAGCGGATGGAGCCGGCGGAAATCCGTCGGCAGATCGACGAGATGGTGGCGGCCGGGTGGGGAGGCGTATTTGTCCACAGCCGGATCGGTCTGACCACACCTTATCTCGGGGAGGAGTGGTTCGCCGCGGTGGATGCCACGATCGAACACGCGAAGAAGCGGGGGATCAAGGTTTGGCTCTACGATGAAGACAAATGGCCCAGCGGCTACAGCGGCGGAACCGTTCCCCTGGCCGATCCCGAGTTTCGGCTGAAGGTGTTGATCGCCCGGCCATCTGAGGCTCCCGCTCCGGAGCACGGTGAACCGTTGGGCGAAGTCCAGGAAGGCTTGCGGTTTTATGTTTGGACGGCCCCGCTCGGGCACGACTGGTTTAACGGGACCTGTTACGCGGGGTTGTTGCACCGCGAGGCGATGGCAAAATTTTTGGAAGACGCTTACGAACCGTATTACCACCGCTACGGCGAGGATTTTGGCGGAACGATCGCCGGCGCCTTTACGGACGAACCGAACGCGGTTTTCCGAATGCGCATTCCCGAGGGAGCGCTGCCCTTCACGCCGAAACTCCCGGCGGCCTTCCAGGAGCGTTTCGGTTACGATCCGTTGCCGAAGCTCCACCTGCTTTACCGGGACGGCCCGGGGGCGGCTGAATTTCGGCTTCATTATTACCGGACGGCGAACCGGTTGTTCGAGAAAAACTTCACGGCTCAGCTCGGCCAGTGGTGCGCCCGGCGGGGGATCCCGTTGACTGGGCATTTCATTTTGGAAGACACCCTATACGGGCAGCAAACCTGGGGGGTGATGATCATGCCAAATTACCGCCACATGGAAATCCCGGGAGTTGATCATCTCGGCCGTCATGCGGAGCACGCGGTCACCTTCAAGCAGTGTCAGAGCGTGGTGAATCAGTTCGCGAAGCCGCGGATGTTGAGCGAACTCTACGGTTGCACGGGGGGCTCGTTGTCTTTTCTCGACCGGCACTGGATCGCAACCGCGCAAATGGCGCTCGGGGTCAATTTGTTGAACCCCCATTTGTCACTTTACACGATGAGCGGGTGCCGAAAACGGGATTATCCGCAAAACATCTTTTATCAACAGCCCTGGTGGCCGCTGAACCGGGAAGTTGACGAGTCGTTGAGCCGTCTTTGCGCGGCGTTGCGACAAGGGAAATACCATGCGGACACGCTTTTGCTTCACCCGGGAGAATCAGTGTTTGCTGATTGGATACCAGCGCTCAAGCCCGAAAATTTTGACCGGCTGCTCGACTGGAATCTTGATCCGGCCACGGCGGAATCAAGCCAACGCATCAACCGCCTCGACAAAGAGTTCAACGCGGTGATCGCGACATTGTTGGCCACCCAGCGCGGATTCGATCTCGGGGATGAGACGATCCTGGCCGAGGATGCCCGGGTGGAGGAAGGGGAACCGGTGTTGCGGGTCGGGCAGATGGCGTATCGCGCGATCGTGCTGCCGTCGATGTTGACGCTGGCCGAAACCACGCTGGAGCTTTTGGAAAAGTATCTGGCGCAAGGAGGAAAAATCTGGACCGCGGGCGAACGCCCGGCGTTGCTCGACGGGCGATCTTCCGACCGGTTACGGCAATTTTTGGACCGGGTTCCTGCGGTGGAGCCGGGCGACCTGCGGGATGCATTGGAAAGGGAAAACCCGGCGCCGGTCGAATTACCCGGCCTGGCCGGGGAGAAGCGGCGCCGCCTTTACGCCCACGTGCGGGACTTGGATGATGGAGACCGTTTGGTTTACCTCGTGAACACCAGTCGCTTGGTGGCGGAGTTTTCCGCCGCGGTGGAATTGCGCGGAGCCTGGGGCGGAGTTTCCCGGCTGGACCCGGCCTCGGGGGAGTGCGAATGGCTCGCCGCCCGGCCGTCGGCCGATGGGATCGGGTTGGAGGTCGATTTGCCGTTCGCTCCGGCGGAAGGACATTTGCTTTGGTTGCGCCGGGAAACGATGGAACGCTCGCGTCAGCCGGTGACCGTCACCCGGGAGCCTCCCGTGGAGCGCATCGCGTTGGAGCCTGATGTCTGGAAGGTCGAGCGGATGGACGACAACACCTGGACGCTCGACTTTGCGCGTTTCAAGAAAGGGGACGAACCGTGGAGCGACGATGACGTTCCGGTCATCGGGTTACAGGACTTTTTAAACTCCACCGGTTACGACGGACCGTTGACGTTGCAATACCGGTTTGAGGTGGACGGGACGGCGGCGGGGCGTGCAGTGAGCCTGGTCGTCGAATATCCGGAACGGGTGACGATCCGGGTGAACGGTCAGGTTGTCGCACCGGATCGAAGCCGTTTCTGGAGGGATTTCCGTTGGCATCCGGTAGTGATCACCGGCCTCTTGAAGGCGGGGCGCAACGAAATCGAGGTTTCGTATCGGGAATTTAAGCACGGAGATCTGACCTGCGTGGAGGATCCGTTTGCCCGCTACGGCACGGAGATCGAGGCGGTATATTTAATCGGTGATTTCTCCGTAAAAGGGCGGATGCTCGACGGGAAACCGAAAACCAAAGGAAACGGAGAAGCGAACGTCCCTCACCTGTCGCGCCGCTTCGACGGCGAGGCCGGCTTGTCTTCCTTGTGGGAGCAGTTCGGGCTTCCTCCGATCCGGACCCACCAGTTGGCCGGAGACGATTTGGTCTTGTCCGAACCGAAGGTGCTCCATGCCAGAGACACCGTGACCCAAGGCTTGCCATTTTATGCGGGGAGGCTTCGGTGGAGTTGTATGTTGCCCGAACTGGAGCCGGGAGAGTGGTATCTGCGGATTGATAACCTTGATTGCCCGGTGGCCGAAGTCCGGGTCGGAGGAGAAAGGGTCGGTTGTTTTTCGGTCGAGCCCCTTGAGGTCAGAATACCAGGACATGTGCGGAAAGCCGGGGCAAAACTGGAAATCATCTTTTATGGAACCCTGCGCAATCTGTTGGGGCCGCATCACCACCCCGACGGGGAGTTGTGCCAGGTCGGCCCAGCCGAGTTTACAGCGGTTCCCGGGGATTCGCGTCCGGGGAAAGTCAATGATTGGATCTATCGGCGGGCTCGCGGGGAGACGGTCGACGGGTGGGTGGATCGTTACTCGCTGGTTTCGTTTGGGCACACCGGGCGGATCGAACTGATCCGGCGGGAAGGCAAGGTAAACAAATCGTGAATACGAACGTCGATCCGCCGCCGGTGACTGTTCCACTTCGGACCCGGATTTTCTGGGGGTTCGGCGGCCTCGCGGACAACTTCATGTTCAACACGCTGGTGGTGTTGGGGATGGTCATTTACGTCGATTACTTCGAATTGTCCCCCTGGCTGGCGGGGATTGCGTTATTTGTTCCCCGGTTTGTCGATGCGATCACGGATCCGTGGATCGGAAACCTCTCCGACAACGCCAAGACGCGGTGGGGGCGCCGCCGTCCCTTCATGTTTTTCGGGGTGATCGGGTCGGCGCTGTTATTGCCGCTGCTGTGGACTCCGCCGGGATTGGAGACGATCGGCGAGGTGTGGCATGCGAACATCCCGTTTCTGTATCTGGCGGCGATGGGGAGCCTTTTGGCGGTCACCTACACCTTCTTTGTCGTGCCTTACACCGCCCTCGGTTACGAGTTGACGCCGCACTACGACGAGCGGACGCGGGTCCTCGCCTGGCGCATGTATATCGGGCTGATCGGTTCGGCGGCGGGTGGCTGGCTTTACCGTTTGGCCAATCTCGACTGGTTTCCGAATGAAGCTGTTGGTGCCTTTGCCGTCAGCGCGAGCTTGGCGGTGGTCGTGATCGCGGCGGGGCTGATGCCGGTGTTCGGGTGCCGCGAGAATGTGGCGGTGGTTAAGCAGGCCCCGATCCGCCTCTTCGCGGCCCTGCGTTACACTTTCACCAACCGGGCCTTTCTGATCCTGTTTTTCTCCTACACTATCGTAATCCTCGCGCTGTTTTCGGCCAACGGGATTCTTCCGTTTTTGCTCATCTACCATGTTTTTGATGGCGACCGGGTGGCGTTCGGAAATTTCCAGGGGTTGTGGACCACGCTGGGGGTTACTGTGTCGTATCTGAGTATTTTTCTGATCGCCTGGATATCCCGCCGGACGAGCAAGCGGCGGGCGATGATGATCGGACTGGGTCTTGCGATGGGCGGGGCTATTTTCAATTGGTTCGCGATCGATCCCCGCTGGCCGTGGATGATGTTTGCGGCGGCGATCGTCAGTTTTCTCGGATTTCAGGGATGCTGGTTGATGGTCGATTCTATGGTGGCTGATGTCTGTGACGACGACGACCTGCGGTCGGGCCGGAGGCGGGAGGGGATGTTCAGCGCGGTGAAAGGATTCGCGCTGAAGCTGGCCCAGGCTTTGACGGCGATCATCGGCGGAGGGTTGCTGACGCTTTCCGGATTCGACGCGGCGACGGCGCGGGCGGACGGGTTGACGATGGAGGTCGCCATGACGATGAAGAACCTGATGATCGGAGTGCAGGTGGTCGGCCTGGCCGGGGCGATCGCGTTGATGTGGTGGTATCCGATTTCGCGGGAACGGGCTGAGGAAACCCGCCGCGAGTTGGAGAAGCGGGGCCCGATCGAGGCTACCGAACAGTGAGATCGAGTTTGAATTCGATGGCGCCGCAGAAGCCGGAAAAGGAATTGACCAGGTCGTTGCGGGAATCTTCGTCGAGACTCATCAGGTATTCTTTGGCCGCGCCGTGGTCGTTGGGATTGTTCAAAACTCCCTGAAGAATCTTGGCCCGGGCGTCGCGCGTCATCTCGTCTTTGGGCGCGACTTGCCCGTAGGCGGTCTCGAAAATTTTGGCGGCCCATTTGTGGCCGAAGCTGACGTGCAGTTGCTCGTCCACGCAGTCAACCTCCGGAAGCATGGCGCTGCGGGTGTCGCCGTTTTTCAGGAAAAACGGGATGCTGCCCTTTTTGCGGGTGAAACTGCAGGCCTCGCCGACCAGGGTGAGGCCGAGAAAGTATTCCGCGAGGGAGGCCGACCGTTCCGTTCCGCCGCACCATTCGAAGTCGCGGAACGGGTCGAAACCGATCTCCACCAGGCGGCGCAGGCCCATGCGGGAGTGGCGGCATTCGTCCCAGATGTGACGGGAGAAATCGACGAAAAAGTCGAACGGCATATTCGGCATCCCGTGAAAAATTTCGCACATCGGATCGATCACCTGCCATTCGGTGGCGTCGTGGTAAACGATTTCCCGCAAGGTTCCGTGGACCGGATTCCCTTTGAGTTCGTTGGGGATGGTGGGACGCAGGATTAGACGCGGATCGTTGCTCCGAACATTTGGAAACGGGCCGGCGGGTTCGGTGACCGGTGAGGCCGCCAATTCCATCGATCGGACGAGGCCGTCGGGAGTCAGATCGCCTAGCCGGGCGAGACATTCTTTGACATGTTCCAGATAGGGCCGGGATTGGTCGGGATTCCATCCGGTCATCGGGTGGCTGCTGAAAAACGGACGCGCCCAATCGAGTTGGTCCCGCTTTTCGGAGAGGACCCCGCGAAGAACGTAAAGGGTGGGTGCGTCGAAAACCGCGTCACAACGTTCCTGATACAACCGATAGGCCCGGTCGAGTG